>USNA01000088.1 GCA_900555955.1 uncultured Collinsella sp.
CGTGTTGCAGGCGATGACCATGATCTTAACGTCGTGCCTCGATAGCCAGCGGCCCGCCTGCAGCGCAAACGAGCGAACCTCGTCCTCGGTGCGGGTGCCATAAGGGCAGCGCTTAGTGTCACCGAAATAGTAGACGGACTCGTGCGGAAGCGCCGTTGCGATCGCGCGCGCAACCGTCAGGCCGCCCAGGCCCGAGTCGAACACGCCGATCGGACGCGTGTCCCCGGCCAGATTATCGATATCGGACATTACCTCACCAGATTCTCTCTCGAAAAAAGCGACCACTCGTGATGCGTCGCGCTACGAACGGGCTGCGACCAGCAGCTCGGCCGTTGCCACCCAACCGTCGACAATCTTGCCGCGCGTAATATAGGCATTGTCGCAGGCGTCCAAGAACTCCGGGGCACCGGCGCTTGTCAGACCGTTCTCGACCAGGCAGAACATGCCAACATGGCCGGCCATGTAGAAGTCGGACTCGGAGTCGCCGAGCGCAAGCGTCTCCTCGCGCTCGATCCCCAGGTGCTCGCAGAAGCGCGCAATGGCAACGCCCTTGTTGAGACCCGCCGGATTGATGTTGAAGGCGCGGCCGTCCTCGACGCGATTAAGCTCGAGCGTCGTCGGCTTGGACAGGTGAGTCAGATGGCCGTTGCAAGCCCAGACCAGACCGCAGCCGGCCTCGTCCAGGATGGCCTGGACCTCATCGTCGGGCACATCGCCGCGCATGCCGACGGTGACCTCACGGTACTTGTAGCCGGTCGACATGTCGTTGTGGTATTCGATCTTGTGCGGCCAGCGGGCAAGGATCTTCTCGCACACGCCGGTCTGCTCGATCACCTGGTGCGGCGTGAGACCGCAGGCGGGGTCGTAGGGCATGTCGCCCGTCAGATACTCCCAGTCGTTGGCCTTGAGATCGTACATGACCAGGCCGCCCATCTCGCCGATGTAGGAGTTGAGGCCGAGCACGCGGGCGTCCTCATGGATCATGGTGCGATTGCGACCCGAGGTGGGGACCACCTGGATGCCGGCACGGGCGAGCGCGACAACCGCCTCGACGAGCTTGGTCGAGGGATTGCCGTCGTTATCGCGCAGCACGCACGAGCCGGGGGCGAGCATCGTGGCGTCCAGATCGGTAAAGACATACTTGACCTTGGCAAGACGCTCGCGCATCTCGCCCGAAAGCTCGGCAACGGTCGGCAGGATGTTGTGGGACATGGTCACTCCGTTTACATAGAAGGGGCTTGGTCTAGGCGTCGTACGCCGCAAGGATGCGCTTGAGAATCGAACCGTCGCGCTCACAAGGCTCGGCTCCGTTCTTGCGCAGCATACGCTCTTCCTCGCCCTTACCGGTCACGATGACCACGGCAGGACGGACGGTTTCGCGCACGGCAGTCTCGATAGCGGCAACGCGATCCGTCACGATTTGCCAGTTATCATTTCCCTGCGCTTGAACGTTGCGCGCGATCTCGGCGCAGATGTCCTCGACATCCTCGGGGCCGGGGTCATCCTCGGTAATCACGATTCGGTCGGCATACTTGCCAGCGGCGATGCCCATCGTGGTGCGTCGATCGACACCCTTACCGCCCGTAGCGCCAAATACAACCGCCAGCTCGCGCTCGGGATAGTTCTCGCGCAAGTCACGCAGGAGCGTCTCGAGGCTCATGCCGTTATGTGCAAAATCGACAACGCCCAAGATTTTGCCCGATACGGACGGATAGAGCTCCATACGGCCGGGAACGAAGACGCCCTCAAAGCCATGGACGATGCCCTCTTCGGAAATACCCAGGGCCTCGGCGCAGGCAATAGCGGCAAGCGCGTTGGACACATTGAACTTAACCGGCGTGGGAATCACAATGTCGCGCATAAAGCGGGGCGTGCGCACCGTTGCCACCACGCCGCAGTCGCCATTGCGAATCGCCAGCGCAAGCACGTCGGCACGCTCGTCGGTCAGGGAGAACGTCACCGTACGTTCGCAACGAGATGCCGCCTCGAGCACGCGATCGACCTTATCCATATCGAGATTGACCACGGCAAAACGGCTCTGCGAGAAGATTTTGAGCTTGCTGGCAAAGTAATCCTCGAGCGTCGGATGCTCAATCGGCGAAATGTGATCCTCGCCGATATTGGTAAAGGCGCCGACTTCAAAGTCAATCTTGCCCGTTCGCTCGTATTTGAGGCCCTGACTCGATGCCTCCATAACCAGCCACGGGGCACCCGCCTCCGCAGCATGTGCGATGCGAGACTGCAGCAGGAAGGATTCGGGGGTCGTCAGCTTGGAAGGGCCCGTCTCGATGCCGTCGTCGAACTCAATGCCCGTATTAAGAGCGGGTCGATGACAGCCCGTAAGCTTGGCCTCGTTGGCGAGGATGCCGCGCAGATAAAAGCTGCAGGTCGACTTGCCCTTGGTGCCTGTAAAGGCGCAGACCTTCACCTTACCCGACGGGTGCCCATAAAAGGCATCTGCCACCACGGCGAGCGTGCGACGAATATCGCTCACAATCACCGCGGGAAGATCAACATCGTAATCGACCTCGGAAACGTAGGCCACGGCGCCATCGGCGATTGCCGAAAGCAGGTACTCGCGCTTAAACGCACGGCCCTTGCAGACAAACAACGTGTCCGGACGCACCTGGCGCGAGTCATCAGTCGCAAACTCAATGCGTTGGTCGCACGAAGCGCTCGGTCTGGAAACAACAAGGTCATCTTCCTCGAGCAACTCTATATAGCGCATCAGAGTTAGCTTCTCTTGTGTCGGACTCGACATACAAAGACCTCTCTCGCTAAATTCAGCCTTAAAGGGCAGAAGACGTCCCGCGGCAGAAACGATGAAACATTCTGTATTATCAACCATCCTAATATGCCACCTGACCTTGCACGCATCACAGCCTTCTAAAAAATTGCATGGACTGTGCCGTGGTCTAATAAATGGCAACAGTGTTCACCCCGTGTAAAAACAAGGAAATCTGGGTGCTGTTCTTTAACATAGCGTTCGCAACCACGGCCCGCCGCTTCGTCTGAAGATCGGGACGTGGTTTTTTCGGTTCGCTCGGCGCTTATGCCCTATCACGAAACAAAAGATTGGCATGATAGTAAAGATTATTTGACATCAGCTGCCGCAATCCTTGCGGCAGTACACCTGAGCCGTCAGCAGAAAGGATCTTGCATGTGCGGTTTTGTCGGTTTTACCGGTACAGATGAACAGAGTGAGCTGGTTCTCACGGCCATGATGAATCGCATCATCCACCGTGGTCCCGATATGGGCGGCCAGCATATCGTCGACAACGTTGCCCTTGGCTTCCGTCGTCTTTCGATTCTCGATCTTTCCGAAGCTGGAGCCCAGCCCATGTCGAGCGACGACGGCAAGGTCACGATTGTCTTCAACGGAGAGATCTACAACTTCCAGGAGCTTCGCGCCGAGCTGGAGGCGGCCGGCTACGCCTTCCACTGCAACGCTGATACCGAAGTCCTGGTACACGGTTACGAGGAGTGGGGCGAGGACCTGGTCAACCGTCTGCGCGGCATGTACGCGTTCGTGATTCACGACCAGAACAAGGACAAACTCTTTGGTGCTCGTGACATCTTTGGTATCAAGCCGTTCTATTACTACCAGGCATCCGATGGCTCGCTGCTGTTTGGCTCCGAGATCAAGAGCTTCCTGGACCATCCCAAGTTTGAGAAGGCTGTCAACCACGACGCGCTGCGCCCCTACCTGACGCTGCAATTCCCCGCCACGGAGGAGACCTTCTTTAAGGGCGTGTTCAAGCTTGCCCCGGCGCATTGCTTTACGTATGACCTGACGACCAACACCATGGACATCAAGCGTTACTGGAGCTGTGACTTCACCGACGACAACTCCAAGACCTTCGAGGAGTACGTGGACGAGTGCGACAAGGTCGTGCACGAAAGCGTCGCTGCGCACCGAATCGCCGATGTTAAGGTGGGCTCGTTCCTTTCTGGCGGTGTGGACTCCAGCTACATTGCCGCCTGTCTCATGCCCGACACCACGTATTCTGTCGGTTTCGATTACAAGAACTTCAACGAGACCAACTACGCCGCCGAGCTTTCCGACAAGCTGGGCATCAAGAACGTGCGCAAGATGATTACCGCCGACGAGTTCTTTGATGCACTGCCCGATATCCAGTACCACATGGACGAGCCGCAATCGAACCTGTCCAGCGTGCCGCTGTACTATCTGGCGCAGATGGCCTCCAAGGAGGTCACCGTCGTCCTTTCGGGCGAGGGTGCCGACGAGCTGTTTGCCGGCTATGAGTGGTACGAGGACACCCCCGAGATGCGCACTTTTAAGAAGCGCGTGCCGCTCGGCGTACGTCGCGCCCTGGGCTCACTCGTTCAGCATCTCCCCTACTTTAAGGGCCACAACTTCCTGACGAAATGCGCCGAGGTTCCCGAGCGCTGGTATGTGGGTCAGGCCAAGGTGTTCGATCCCTCCGAGGTCGACGAGGTGCTCAAGCCCGCTTATGACACCGGCAAGAA
The DNA here is from genome assembly GCA_900555955.1 of uncultured Collinsella sp. Taxonomy (GTDB): domain Bacteria; phylum Actinomycetota; class Coriobacteriia; order Coriobacteriales; family Coriobacteriaceae; genus Collinsella. The sequence goes on from USNA01000088.1 coordinate 4,492, forward strand.
CGCCGCCGAGATGTGCGCCGAGTACTACAAGCAGGTTCCCAACTGCTGCGAGCTTTCCAAGAAACAGTATCTGGATATGAACATGTGGCTACCGGGCGACATTCTGCTCAAGGCCGACAAGATGTGCATGGCGCATTCTCTGGAGCTTCGCGTCCCGTTTCTGGACAAGAAGGTCATGGAGTTTGCCGAGCACATTCCCGCCAACTACCGTGTTAACGAAGAAGGCTGCAAGCTCGTTCTGCGTCACGCTGCCAACCGCACGCTGCCCGACGAGTGGGCAACGCGCAAGAAGGTGGGCTTCCCCGTACCGGTCAAGTTCTGGCTGCGCGAGCAAAAGTACTACGACTACGTAAAGGAATACTTCACCGCACCGTGGGCTGCTGATTTCTTTGACACCGATGCGCTCATGAAACTGCTCGACGATCACTTTGAGGGTCGCGCGCTCAACCAGCGCAAGATCTATACCACGCTGACGTTCCTCATTTGGTACAAGCGCTTCTTTATCGACGAGAACAAGAGCACCGAAGTCGCCGCTTAGATTTCGTTATGAATTAGCGGTGAACCACGCAGGGTTTCCGCTATACTCAGTCCCTGCGGGCGATTGGCGCAACGGTTAGCGCAGGTGCTTTACACGCACAAGGCTGGGGGTTCGAATCCCTCATCGCCCACCATTGAATTGTTAGGCCTCCAGTGATGGAGGCCTTTCTTTTTTGTGCCTGGTACATGGGATTCGAACCCGACAGGGTGCGGAGCTGAGGAAACGCGAAGCGTTTTCCAGCGCAGCACGCGAGGAGCGGAGCGACGA
>USNA01000089.1 GCA_900555955.1 uncultured Collinsella sp.
GCCCAGCATATCTGCAGGATGTAACCGGCGGTAGTGCCGTTTGGAGGGCAAAATGTCCAAAATTCGGGAAGCAATACATCGCGCGTCCGTGCGTTGCCTGGCTTTAAAAGAAAAGCGCGGAGCCGCTCGATGCGACTCCGCGCTTTGGTGTTCTGCTTTGGCAGCTTTGCCGCTACGCTACGAAGAAGTAGACGAGGAAGGCGAGGGCTGCGATCCACATGAGCGGCTTGATCTTGGAGGCCTCGCCCTTAAAGAGCGCGACGATCACGTAGGCGATAAAGCCCAGGCCAATGCCGGCAGAGATGGAGTAGGTGAAGGGCACGCCGGCGACAATCATGAACGCCGGGAAACCCTGCGACACGTCGGACCAGTCGATCTCGGAGGCCTCGCTCATCATGAGGTAGCCGACGTAGACCAGAGCACCGCAGGTGGCGGCGCTGGAAACGATGGTGACGATGGGGGAGAAGAACGCGGCGAGAATGAACAGCACGCCGGTGGTGACGGAGGTGAGACCCGTGCGGCCACCGTCGGCAGCGCCAGAGGTGGACTCGACGAAGGTGGTGATGGAGGAGACGCCCATGAAACCGCCCACAGCAGCGGCGGCGGAGTCGACGATCAGGATCTCCTTGATATTCTCGACGTTGCCGTCGTCGGTGAGGAACTCGCCCTGCTTGGCCACGGCCATCGCGGTGCCCATGGTGTCGAAGAAGTCACTCATGAGCAGCGAGAACGAGATGACGAGGAGCGCGGGGTCGGTAAGGACCTTGACGATGGCGGGCACGCCGCCGGCGTCGGCGCTGGGGCCACCGATGCTCGAGAAGTCGAGCGGGGCGATGATACCGGTCGGAGCCTGGGTCACACCTAGGGGGATACCGGCGATGACGGCGACGACGATGCCGATGAGCAGCGAGCCGGGGACGTTGCGGCAGGCGAGGGCGACCGTCACCAGGATGGAGATGATGCCGACGATGAAGGTGGGGGAGGTGATGTCGCCCAGACCGACGAGTGTACCGGCGCCAGCGGTGATAATGCCGGCATCGCACAGGCCAATCATGGCGATGAACAGGCCCAGACCCACCGAGATGGCGTGACGCAGGACAACCGGGATGGCGTCCATGATGGCCTCGCGTAGGCCACAAAGCACGAGCAGCAAGATGACGACGCCCTCAAGGAAGATGACGCTCATGGCCACGTGCCAGTCACCGCCGCAGACGGTGGGGGAGATTCCAGCAATCATCGCGTTGACGCCTAAGCCCGACGCGCAGGCGAGCGGGCGGTTGGCGAAGATGCCCATGCAGATGGTCATGATGCCGGCGCCCAGGCAGGTGGCGCAGGCGAGCGCTCCCGCATCGATGCCGGCGCCCGAGAGCACCGCAGGGTTGACGGCGATGATGTAGGCCATCGCCAGGAATGTTGTCAGTCCAGCGCGGAGTTCGGTCCCGATTGTGGACTTGCGCTCGCTGACGTGAAATAGTTCGTCCATGCATACCCTTTCCTTGTTCGGCCCCGAGTTTAGGCCGATTGACACGAACGCTCCCACTATAGCCCCTTTACGACGCTGTTGTTCCTCGCATGTTGATGTTCGGCGCTTCGTAGCAGACGGACGGTATTTTTCGCATGAAAATGTGTGGGTACCGTATACTTAAGCGGTTACAACGACCCCTATGGAGGAACGTATGATTAAAGAGCTTTGCCACGACGAGGCTATCCTGTCCCAGCGTTGCGAGGTTGCGACCGTCGAGGACGAGTCGGTCGCACAGGACCTGATCGATACCATCAAGTCGCTCGACGATGCCGGCTGCCTTGCCGCTAACCAGATTGGCGTTACCAAGAAGGTTTGCGTCTATCTGGACGACGCCGGCGAGCCCCACGTGCTCTACAACCCCCGTCTGGTGTTTGGCCTGGGCGCCAGCAAGATGGAGGAGAGTTGCCTGACGCACGAGGAGGTCACCAAGTCCACGCGCTATATCAAGTGCAAGGTTGCCTTTGACCAGATTGTCGACGGCAAGATGAAGGAGTGCCGCCGCGACTACGCGGGCTTTGAGGCACAAATGATCCAGCATATGATCGACCACTGTCTCGGCAAGTTGGTCTAAGGGGACCAAAGCACCGCACCTTGCCGCTCAATCGTCGCTTGCGTACCGTTAGTACGCGGCGCTCCTCTTTCGTGGCAATCTGCGGCACTTTGACCCCTTAGACGACCTGCGGGGTTAACTTGGTTGAGTTTATCCAGCTTGAATAGTCCGGGCGTGACATTGTTGTCATGTCCGGGCTTTTGTGTTTAGCGCCTCTTTGATTGGTGACAATAAGCTTAGAAAGAAAGAACGTAAAGCTAGGAGGCGCCATGTGCACGAGCATTCGATTTACCGATAATTCTGGTCACATGTATCTGGGCCGCAACCTCGACTGGAGCTTTGACTACGGCCAACAGGTTCGCGTGATGCCGCGCGGGTTCCATATCCCGTATTCGTTTATCGACGATGCGTCGGCGGCACACGCGGTAATCGGCATGTGCATCGATTACAAGAACTACCCTATGTTCTTCGACTGCGGCAACGATGCGGGCCTCGCCGTGGCGGGTCTCAATTTCCCGGGTTATGCCGAGTATGCCGAGGACCCTGTCGACGGCAAGACCAATATCGCGGCCTATGAGTTTCCCCTGTGGGTGGCAGCGACGTTCTCGACGGTCGACGAGGTCGAGGCTGCGCTGCGCGATACGGTGATTGTTGCCAAATCTGCAGGAGAGGGACTGGGCGTGTCGCTGCTCCATTGGATTATCGGCGACAGCCAGCGCAGTATCGTGGTCGAGATGATGGCTGACGGCCTGCATGTATACGACGATCCGGTCGACACCCTTGCCAACCAGCCGACCTTCCCGTGGCACATGGAAAACCTCCGCACCTATATCACCGCCACAAGCGATTTTCCGCAGACGGCGACATGGCGTGGCGCCGAGCTCAAGCCCTATGGCGCGGGTGCCGGCATGCGCGGCATTCCGGGCGATTGCTATTCGCCGAGCCGTTTTGTAAAGGCGGCGTACCTCAATGCCAATTACCCGCAAAAGGAGAGCGAGACCGAAAACGTCGTTCGCATGTTCCGCTCGCTCGAGGGCGTTGTGATGATCGAGGGAGCGTCCAGGATGGGCGATGGCAAGTTCGAGAAGACTATCTACACCGGATGCTTTAGCGCGCGCACGGGCAATTATTACTACGCGATGTATGGGGATCCGTCGATTCGCTACGTGAGCCTGATGGATGCCGAGGGCGCAAGCCCCGATAGGCTCGTGGTTCCCGAGCCGCGTCGTTCGTAGCCGTTAGCTTTACTGCAATGCAAAGCGGCCCTGCGTCTCCCGTGAGGTGCAGGGCCGCTGTCGTTGATTTATGACGTCGCTAGAAGTTGGCGTCGTTGAGCTGGGTGCTCTCGAGTCCGTCGAGTTGCTGTTGCTCGGGCGTATCGGCGACGCTCTCGAGCAGCTCGGTGGGATCGACGTTCATGCTCTTGCCGGCCTCGTTGCCGTTGACCAGGTCGTCCGAGAAGATGTCGACTTCCATTTCCTCGGCCTCTTCGATCTGAACCTCGAGCGGCACCTGGGTGCGCACGAGCTTAACGGCCGGGCGCATGCGGGCAAACAACGGCACGTACTCGATGATGATGGCCGAGTTCTCAAGACCGTACCAACGCGCCGGGCTTCCGCAGGCGCGGCGGACGGCGTACTTGATGGCCATGACGCGATGGTCGTTGCGGTTGATGTCTGTTTCGGGGGAAAGCATCTTGCGCAGCATGCAAAAACGGAAGTCGCCCACGTTGCCGCGTGTCTCGTAGATGGAGTAGGTGTGATGTTGCGGCGGCAACTCACCCGAGGCCATCAGGTCGCCAACGATCTGGCGCAGGTAGGCGTTGATGCGCTGATTGACCTTAAAGCCCAGGTCCAAGCGCACGCGGAACAGGAAGTCTGTGCCAAAGGTCTCAACGGAATACTCGTGCGTATAGGGCTCGTCGGTAACGTGCACGTTGATGAACCAATATGCCTTAGCGCGCTTGGGATGTTTGTCCAGGATGGAATAGAGCACGTCGCGGTCGAGCGTGAGCGGGTCGGGGCTGTTGGTGAGGAACACCAGATTGTCGGCGAGTACGGGGTAGGTCTCGTCGTTGCGCAGGCGGTTGAGCTGGTCAATGTACTTGGAGACGGGCAGCAGAATCGTCTGCGTGCGCTCGATGGCGGTACCGCGACGCCACACATACATAAGGCCGAACAGCAGTGCGGCCAGGAAGATCATGACGTAGCCGCCGTCAAAGAACATGGTGAGGCACGAGGCGAAGAAGCACAGCTCAATGGCACCAAAGAGCAGGGCGAAGACGCAGGCACCCAGCTTGTGCTTGAGGATGCCGGCGATGTAGCTCGTCAAAAGCGTCGTGGTCATGAGCATGGTCACGGTAATGGCGAGGCCGTAGGCGCTCTCCATGCGCTCGGAGTTTTGGAACAGCAGCACAATGAAGATGCAGCCGACCCACATGATGTTGTTGACAAGCGGAATATAGAGCTGGCCCTTGGTGTCGCTGGGGTAGTGGATGCGCAGGTGCGGCATAAGGTTGAGGCGCGTTGCCTCGGATACCAGCGAGAACGAGCCGGTGATGAGCGCCTGCGAGGCGATGATGGCCGCCACGGCCGAAAGCACGATGGCAAAGGGGCGCAGGGGCTCGGGAAGCATCATATAGAACGGGTTGACGATATCCATCGCGAGCATCTGGGGATTGGAGTTGTTGGCGAGCAGCCAAGCGCCCTGACCCAGATAGTTAAGGATGAGGGCCGCCTTTACGAACGGCCAGGATGCGTAAATGTTAGCCTTGCCCACGTGACCCATGTCCGAATAGAGCGCCTCGGCGCCGGTCGTCGACAGGAAGACGAAGCCGAGCACCATGATGCCCGAGTGGTTGATGGGCGAGAACAGGAACATGATGCCGCGGATGGGGTTGAGCGCGCGTAGGATGGACAGGTTGCCGAGCATGTTGAACAGGCCGGCGCCCGCCAGGAACAGGAACCATAGCGTCATAAGCGGGCCGAACAGCTTGCCGATTGACGAGGTGCCGGCGCGCTGCATCGCAAATAGGCCGCAGATAATGATGATGGTAATAATGATGACGTTGGTTTGCCCGTCACCCAATAGCGCGTGGCCCCACTCGATGGTGCGCAGGCCCTCGATGGCTGTGGTGACCGTGACCGCGGGGGTGAGGATGCCGTCGGCGAGCAGCGCGGCGCCACCCAGCATGGCGGGGATGATAAGC
>USNA01000090.1 GCA_900555955.1 uncultured Collinsella sp.
TGGCCAGTCTCGCGTTTTTGGGGTTGCCGCCCGCCTGGCCTATGCGCTGGCGGCCGATGAGTGCGACATTACCCTGCCCGAGCTGGCGCAGCTGTGCGACGTGTTCTACATCGGCGGCACCAAGTGCGGCGCGCTCTGTGGCGAGGCCGTGGTGTTTAGCGGCATGCACGCCCCGGCGCATCCTATTCCGCGCATTAAGCAGCACGGCGCGCTGTTGGCCAAGGGCCGCCTGACGGGCGTCCAGTTTGAGGCACTCTTTACCGATGGCCTGTATTTTGAGATTGGTCGCCAGGCGATTGAGACCGCTCAGGCGCTGCGTCGTGTGCTGCACGAGCGCGGCTACCAGTTCTTCTTGGAGACGCCCACGAACCAGCAGTTCGTGATTCTGCCCAACGAGGATATGGCCCGCATTCGCGAGCATGCGGCGATCGAGTACTGGGAAAAGTACGACGATACTCATACGGTGGTGCGCTTTTGCACCAGCTGGGCCACGACGCAGGAGGACATCGACGCGCTGGCGGCTGTCCTGTAGCCTGATGTAATGACGAGGGGCCGCCTTGCGCCGGGTTTGGCGCAGGGTGGCCTTTGCTTTTGGGGGAGAAGGGTTGTATGACCGAGATGTCCGAGCCGACGATTCGCCTGGCGACGCCCGAAGACGCGCCGGCGTTGCTTGCCATCTATGAGCCGTATGTGCGCCAGACGGCGATTACCTGCGAATACGAGGTGCCGAGCGTTGAGGAGTTCGCCGGGCGCATCGAGCGTACGCTCAAGCGCTATCCGTATTTGGTGATGGAGCTGGACGGGCGTCCGGTAGGCTATGCCTATGTGAGCCCGCTCAACAGCCGCGAGGCATACGACTGGTCGGTCGAGACGTCGATCTACCTGGCGTGCGACGTGCGCCACGGCGGGCTGGGCCGCAAGTTGCACGATACGCTCAAGCAATGTCTGATCGCGATGGGCATCACCAATATGTGCGCGCTCATCGCCGTGCCGCACGACAAGGACGACGAGTATCTGACGCACAACAGTCAGGACTTCCATGCCCATATGGGATATCGCCTGGTGGGTGCCTTTGACCGCTGCGCCCAAAAGTTCGGCCGCTGGTACGACATGTGTTGGATGGAGCTGGTCCTAGCCGAGCGCACGCCCAACCAACCCAAACCAACCTGGTTCCCCGACCTCCCCAAACCTACCATTTAGGGACAGGTCTATTTTGGCAGGTTAGCCGATGGGCTCGGTGTATTTGGCGCGGTCGGTGCGTTGGATGCGCTTGGAGACATGGAGCGGGCGGCCGTCGGTGTCGTAGACGTAGTCGGTGATCAGGATCAGCGCCTGCCCGCGCTCAACGTTGAGCAAAAACGCCTCGTTTTGCGAGGCATAGCACACTTCAAAGGTCTTATGCCCCTGTGCCGGTGCGCGATGGAACTCCTGTCGCAGCGTGGCGTAGAGCGAACCGTTGATATCGCGATCGATGAGTGCCTCAAAGCTCGGTGGTAGATAGGTGGTCTCCAGGCACAGCGGCGCATCGTCCAGATAACGCAGACGGACAAGTTTGACGAGCTTGCTGCCCACGGCGGCATCAAAGAACTTAGCTATGCTGCCGCCCGCCTTGGTAAAGCCCGAGTCCACGGTGCGCGTGGTGGGCTTCATGCCCTGGCCTTCGACCTGCTTGGTATAGCTCGAAAACACCAGGTTGTTCTCGTGGAGCGCGGGCGTGTCGGCCACAAAGGCACCACGTCCGCGCTCGGTGCGAACCAGGCCCTCATCAACGAGCACCTTAAGGGCATGGCGCACAGTGCTGCGCGACAGCCCCGATTCGTCCATGAGTTCCATCTCGGACGGCAGCTTGTCTCCGCGCGCGTAGGTGCCGGCGGCGATGCGGTCGCGCAGCATGCCCGCCAAGCGCTCGTATTGGCTCAGTTTCTTTTTAGATGAGACGCTCATATTGCCAACCTATATCTAACTTGTATGCCTAACTAAGCAAGCATGTATTCAATACTAGAACAAAACTGCTGGTAACGAACAATCGAAAACCTTACCAGCAAAATTTCTAAGACAAATATAGCATACAACTAGTCGACATAACCAAAACATGTATGTAACTTGTATGCCATCGAGAGCATCAAACGAGAAGAAAGGCTGATGCACGATGACTACTCAGGAACAGGTTAAGGATGTCGTCTCCCAGGTTTTGGCTGACAAGGCAGACAAGGGCAGCATCAAGCGCGTCGTGTGGATTGGCGCCGGCGGATCCAATGGCGGCAACTACCCTGCTCAATACTTTATGGAGCACGAGGCCACGCAGGTCGTGAGCTCCAGCTACACCAGCAACGAATTCGTGCACGCAACCCCGGCCTACGTCAACGAGAACACCCTGGCCGTCGTCGTGTCCATGCGCGGCACCAAGGAGACCATCGTCGCCGCCCAGGTCGCCAAGGACCACGGCGCCAGCACCATCGCCATCTATGTTGACGAGTCCGGCCTCACCGAGGTCTGCGACTACAAGATCCAGTACGACAGCCTGGCCGTCGACGAGTCCTGCATGGGCCGCACCAACTCCGCCGTCGTGACCATGATCGCCATGGAGCTCACGCAGCAGACCGAGGGCTATGCCGAGTACGAGACCGCCATGGCCGCGTTCGACTTGGTCGACCCCATCTATCGCAAGGCCGTCGAGTATACCCGTCCGCTCGCTGCCAAGTGGGCCGAGCAGAACGCCGACAAGCCCTGCATCAACGTCATGGCCCAGGGTCCGCTCTTTGGTGCCGCCTACGTCTTTAGCATCTGCAACGTGCAGGAGATGCTGCAGATCGACTCTTGCACCATCAACACCTGTGACTTCTTCCACGGCCCCTTTGAGATCCTGGACAAGCGCACCTCGCTGTTCCAGCTCATCAGCGTCGGCCGCAGCCGCTGCAACGACGAGCGCGGCATCCGCTTTGTCAACCAGTACGGTGGCGAGCGCGTCTATCAGCTCGACGCCAAGGAGCTCGGCCTCAACGACATCAAGGACAGCGTGAGCGAGTACTTCAACCACCTGATCTTTGCCCCGATCCTCAACAACGTCTACATGCGTGCACTCTCTGCCGTCACCCACAAGGACTACATGACGCGCCGCTACATGTGGAAGCTTGACTACTAGGGGATAGAGCGGCCTAACAGCTCGATGTCCTCATAAGTTGCGGTGGAATAGTTCCTGTTTGGGGGTCTGAAGCCTCTATTCAGGAACTATTTCACCGCAACAGCCAAATGATCCGCTGGGGACGGAGGAAAACGGATCACTGACTCAGACCAGCCCCTCAGTGATCCGTTTTCTTCCGTCCCCAGCGGATTTTTCCCGCTCGCCGATTTGTGTCTTGAAAAATGTATATAACGACTATAACGTAGTATGAAACATATTGGAAACAATACCGAGGAGGCTGCGTTGAAGAAAAGCAATCTGGGCTATGTGCTGGTGCTGGTCGCCGCGCTTATGTGGGGCAGCATCGGAATCTTTGTAAACGGCATCTCGGCCATGGGCGTTTCGTCCCAGAGCATGGCGGCCTTTCGCCTGTTGTCGGGTGCCGTCTTAATGGCTCCGGTCTTGGCGTTCATGGGTTGCCAGCGAGGTGCTCGTGAGGGAAAAGCATCGGGTCCCCTGGCACTGTTCAAGGCAAGTCCTAAAGAGCTTGTTCCCTGCGCGCTTCTTGGCATTATCGGCCTCGCCACCGCTAACACGCTTTATTACGAGTGCATGGGCGAGGTGGGCATGTCCACGGCCTCGGTACTGCTCTATACCTCGCCGGTGTTTGGCGTCATGCTCGGCCGCGTGCTTTATCGCGAGGATGTGACTCCCAACAAGCTCGTTGCCATCGTTTTTAATATCGGTGGCTGTGTACTTGCAGTGACCAATGGCGACCTTTCCGGTTTTCATTTTTCGGTTTGGGGCGTCACGTCGGGCGTGATTGCGGGCTTTTGCGGCGCGTCGCTCGCGGTGTTTAGCCGGATAGCAACCAAGACGGTCCACCCGCTGGCTGTCACGTTTTGGGGCCTTGTTTTTGGCGGTGCGGTTATGGCGGCTATCGCGGCTCCGTGGCCAGATGTTGCCGCGGCAATGTCGCCACAGCTGCTGCTGCTGTTCTTTGGTTTTGGACTCATCCCCACAGCCGTGGCCTATGTCTTATATATGCAGGGTCTGTCCATGGGGCTCGAGACGTCGAAAGTTCCCGTCGTAATGTCATTCGAGACGGTCGTCACCGTACTGGTGGGCATTGGTGTCTATGCCGAGCCCGCCGGCGCGATCAAGGTTCTGGGCATTGTGCTTGTGCTCGCGTCCATCCTGATCATGAACACCGACTTCTCCAAGCTGCGCAACAGTGTGTTTGTCGGTCATGTCATTGAGAGCATGACCTTTAAGCCCAACGCGTGGTGGACCGAAAAATCTCAGGACATGGATCTGTTTAAGGAACGCACCGGCATCGCGCTGGAACCCACCGTGCAGGAAAGCCCCTGGTACTTCGTGCGATAGAGGATTGTGTGCGGCGTCTGACCTGGGGTTATCCAGCCAGCGCCGGCCTATCCAGCCCCAACGTTTCAAGTACGTTAAACCCGTCAACGGTCGATTTTCACCCGCGAACGGTCTTTATACTAATTAGCAATATAGGCAACGTATAAGACGTTATAATGACCATAACGAAAAGGAGGAGGCAAGATGAATCAGATCATTCTCGCATCTCATGGCGGCCTGGCCGCAGGCGCCAAAGACACGCTCGAGATGGTTCTCGGCGACGTGTCGAACGTCCACGTCGTGTCGCTTGCTCGTGACGACAAGGAACCCATCACCAATAAGGTTGAGGCTATGATTGCCACGTTCAACGCGGACGACACCGTCTATGTGCTGACCGATATGCTCGGCAGCTCGGTCAACAACAACATGGTCGAGCTTTCCAAGAACGGCACGAAGTTCACGGTTGTCAGCGGTTTCAACATTCCGTTGGCACTGACGCTCGCTATGAGCCCCGTCTCCGTCAAGGGCGCCGAGCTCGCGGCCCTCATCAACGAGGCCCGCACCGGTCTGACCAACCCCAACGCACCGGTCGAGGCCGCCGCGGCTCCCGCCAAGAAGGCCAAGGCGTCCCGTCACAGCTCCGGTCCCGCCAAGATCGTCCTCGCACGTCTTGACTACCGTCTGCTG
>USNA01000091.1 GCA_900555955.1 uncultured Collinsella sp.
GAGACGACGTCCTGGTGCGGCGGCTCGCCGATGGAACCCGGCTCCTTGGTGCGGTCCATAACGGCAATCTTCTTGACGGTCTCGGGGAGAACGTCGACGAAGTGCTTGATGGAGAACGGACGGAACAGGCGAACCTTGACCAGGCCGACCTTCTCGCCGTGAGCGTTGAGATAGTCGATGACTTCCTCGAGCACGTCGCAGAAGGAGCCCATGCACACGACGACGCGGTCGGCATCGGGAGCGCCGTAGTAGTTGAACAGACCGTAATCGGTGCCGAGCTTCTCGTTGATCTTCTTCATGTAGCCCTCGACGACGGCGGGAAGCTCGTCGTAGACCTTGTTGCAGGCCTCACGGTTCTGGAAGAAGATATCGCCGTTCTCGTGGCTGCCGCGGGTGTGCGGGTGCTCAGGGTTGAGCGCGTGGTCGCGGAAAGCCTGGACGGCGTCCATGTCGCACATCTCGGCCAGATCCTTGTAGTCCCACATGGCGACCTTCTGGATCTCGTGGCTGGTGCGGAAGCCGTCGAAGAAGTTAAGGAACGGGGTCTTACCCTCGATGGCGGCAAGGTGAGCCACCGGCGAGAGGTCCATGACCTCCTGGACGTTGCCCTCGGCGAGCATGGCGAAGCCGGTCTGACGACAGGCCATGACGTCGGAGTGATCGCCAAAAATGTTCAGGGCGTGGGAAGCGACGCAACGCGCGGAGACGTGGAAGACGCCCGGGAGCTGCTCGCCCGCGATCTTGTACATGTTCGGGATCATCAGGAGCAGACCCTGAGAAGCCGTGTAGGTGGTGGTCAGAGCACCGGCGCCCAGCGAACCGTGAACGGTACCGGCTGCACCTGCCTCGGACTCCATCTCGACGACCTTGACCGGGGTGCCGAAGATGTTCTTGCGACCCTGGGCCGCCCACTGGTCGACATGGTCGGCCATCGGGCTGGACGGCGTAATGGGATAGATTCCCGCTACCTCGGTGTACGCATACGAAACATATGCGGCCGCCTCGTTGCCGTCCATAGACTTAAACTTACGCGCCATATACCCCTCTCCTCTCATATAGGTATACAGGCCCCGGCGATCGCCGGGATGTTGGCGTGATGGGATTTACGCTGTTGCTTCCAATCATCTGGCAGGCAGGCTCAGCAGCAGGTACATGGCGTGGAGAGAAGACATGCCGAGGCGAGGGACAGCTGGTGCGCCCCACAGACCCGACCGCCCGTCTTGCACATGACCGAGCGCCGCAAAGGCCGCATGCCGGATGCTCCCGGGCACGCCCCGGCGATGGGAAGCGCCCGCAACGGAAATCCGCATGCGGGTTTATTGTACCCCGCCTTCAAGTGTAATTTCGGCAAATATAGGCGGGCGGTAAAGGTTTACCTCGGGTGACCGCCAAGGGCCAAAATGGCCCCTCCATCCCCGGGCGACCGGCTCTGGAGCGCCAAGGAATGTCCCCAGCCGGCAGAAAAGGAACGTCCCTATCTGCCGGCTAGAGAGCACCGAAGAGGATGGCGTAGGTAGTGGATTCGCCGAGTTTGAGCTCGTCGCCGGGGTTGAGCTGGGCGGAGCGGCCGGGCTCTACTTGAATACACACACTCGTGGCCCCGTTTACCACCACGGTGCCGTTAGTGGACGACAGGTCCTCGACAAACCATGCGCCAGACTCGTCGCACCAGATATGGGTATGGCGGGGGGGGGGCGCGGCGGTGGGGCCACGTTTGCTCTCGGCTGAATCCAGCGCGGGACGCTCCCCCCGTAGCCGTTTTGCACGCACAGCAGTCCCAGCGGATGCGCCGGCGCGACCTCGTGCTCGCCCGCGACCGAAGATGTGCTCAGCGAGCGCGGCGTCGACGTGTCGCCGCCACGGGTCGCATGAGCGCGGCGGCTCGCCCGACTTGGGACTAAGGCGGGCGTGAGAGCAAACGGCATAGGGAACGAATCTTGCGGATGTACTCCTCAACGTCAGGCAGGTAAGCCCCACGAAGTCACCGGGGAGGCCCAAGCGGCCCGGCACCACTTCCAGATTCTGACCAGGGCGAGTCGTTCGCCGGTGGCTGAAGGCTCGCTCCCACCCAAAAGGGGAGATTCGCGTTGTTCCCCAATCGCTCTCGCATCTTTCATTTTGCTCGAGGTGGGCTATGAAAACTTTCCTGGTGAAAGGCGGCGATTGGTTTCCTTTCTTTCTAGAGGAGCGCGCCTGTAATCTGTTTTCATCCTAAATCAAGTTAAGATCGGACCTTCCAGAGGCAAGTCGACTCAAACTGCGAGGCTCCATGTTGGAATAAAGAGCGCTGTCGAAGTGCCAACAACACAAAGCTTGCCAGTCTCAAATAGAACCTTTTGGGAGTCCGATTGGGCCGCACACCGAATCCCCGCTGGTGGTTTTTTATAGCTGCGCGACAATAAACAAGGTTAGTGCCAGTCCAGCATGAAATTGAGGAACGTATGCATTTTTTCTCAGTAAGTGATCGTCGTTACTGCTTCGATGAGGTCACTCGCAATTGCTTTCAGGTTGACCAAGCATCAGAAGATGCGCTTCGCATATTTGAAGCATCGGGAAGAACGGTCAACTCGAAGTTGCTAACAAAGTCACTTGCTGCGAAAGGCTACGACCAAACGACCATAGCAGAACTTGAAGACGACATTGATGAGTATCAACGATTGTCTGAGCGGACTTTCTTAACAAAAGACACGCCTCGAAAACTTAGATCCATCGAACTCCACGTTTCACATGCATGCAACCTTGGTTGTAGTTACTGTTTTGCCGGTAAAGGAGATTATGGAACGTCTCCTCTGCTGATGACAGACGAGATAGCCTTCAAGGCGGTCGACTACCTCGTCGCAAGTTCATCGGAAAACGAAACGCTTGCGATCGTCTTTTTTGGTGGGGAACCCATGATTAACGAGCCGCTGATATGGAAAACGGTCGACTATTCAAAAAGAATATACCCCAATAGAAACTTTACCTATTCTATTACGACCAACGGAACGCTTTTGAATGACACTGCTGTGAATTCTTTCAAGGAGCACGGGTTTTCTGTTCTGATTAGTCTCGATGGTACAGGATGCAAGCACGATGCATCGCGCCCGTACAAGACGGGAGGCGGCTCTTTCTCCGATATCGACAAAAACGTTCGTCGTTTTTCCGAGTCGTTCCCCTTCGGCGCAAGAGCGACCTTAACAAATAATAACTGTAACCTTGTTGAAGACTATCTTCAGTGTAAAGAGATGGGCTTCAGAAGGATTTACTTCTCGCCCGTGAGCTCATTCGATGAGAATATCAAACTCGACGAACACTCATTAAACAAAATCAGGGCGGGCCTAATAGATTTGGCGGATCAATATCTCAAACAGATTGATCAAGGGGAAAAGCCCTTGTTTAGAACATTGAAAACTGCAGTTGATTTGATTATGAGCAACAGGATCGCCTTTGTCGGATGCGGGGCTGGCAGGCGTTTTATTTCCGTGACTCCCGAAGGGGACGTATACCCCTGTCACAGGTTTGTCGGGATGATGCGATTCAAAATGGGCAACATCGTCACCGGAATTGACGAAACTAGGTATATTGAAAACTGGAGTCAGGGTGTCGAAAAAAGAATTGACTGTACGGACTGTTGGGCTCGGTCTTTCTGTGGTGGGGGCTGTAGCTGGGAGGCTGCAGACGAGCACGGCTACTTGCCCAAGAGTCTACACCCTGCATCATGTGAATATAGAAAAATGTGCTACGAGATGGCTTTTGACCTTATTTCCCGCCACTCATCTTCGCAGGAGAAAAATCAACGAGAAGCTACTGTATCAGAATAAGCGGTTCAGCGCATTGCTGTCACCATTGTGGAGGTGTTCGTTCTTCTGATTACCGTCTGCGAAGCTTATTGCTACATTCGCCGAAACCATTCTAGAAATATGGTGAACTAGACATCTTGGTTTGTTATACACAATATTGAGGTTTTTCTGCACTCAAAGGGAGGTAGTCGTGAAGCATATTCATCCGATTAATCCAGGAAGTGGCGACGAGGCAGGCGTGAAGCCGATGTCTTTTGACTGCCTCTTGGGCATTACTGACATCTGTACTGTTTATGATAAAGCAGATGGCTGTGGTGCATACGATTACTGCGACTATGACATGGATGGCGGCAGCATCTGCGTTGTAGATCACTGTGGCATTGATCAAACGTAGTCTCTAATTGGATTAAGGTGAGGAGCTGTTATGAAGCATATCCATCCTGTTGGTTCAAATGAACATCCTCCCGTTGAGCCTTGTTGTCTTGGAGTTGATATATGCAATTTTTACGACATCGCCGAGTGCCCTGTTGCGGATTGGTGCTATGTCGATAAAGAATCAAGCTGTGTTTTGCCAGCAGATTGGTGCGATCCAGTTGACGAGTAGTTTTGTGGCTAGGAACTATTTGGTCCAATTCAGAATAAGATGAGAACAAATACCAAAATCTCGTGTCTGGGAGGAGTTATGCCATTATTGCAAGGTCTCGTTGGATTAGCCTTTATACTTGCGTTATATCTGGCACCTTTTTTAATTCTATTCTTCATTATCCGACTCTTTCTTCGGAGAAAATAGGAGTGTCACGCAAACATTAGCGTAGCTTTCTTCCAATATGAGCCGAGCATTGGCAAGTGGAATAAGAAGCCCGACCGTTCGCCACATGAAAGTGATCGGACGGGCTTCTCTATTTAACCCGGGCCGCCACCCATAGCGGCTTTCCAAGCGTATTCTCAGTGCAAAGCAATCGTCAGTTTAATCCTATGCGCTGATACCGCATTTCATTTGTTCGGCTCGAATTCTACGGCCTGGCAACCCTCGCACTCTCCGGCAAATGGATTGAACGCGAAGGCAGAGATGATGTGTGCGTGGACATCGAGGCTGCTGTAGGCAACATACTGGGACATGGACCCCCGCTGCGCGTGGTATGCGGCCCGGCATATTCATTGCCGTCCAACCCCGTGTAGTTGCAGCAAAGGGTGGAACCTCAATGCTCAGCTCATGTTGTCCGTGGGACACGAGAATCGTAAGTACACTTTGGTGCGATTCTCACGCTGATACTGAGCCACCTGGAATAAGATACGTCGCGACAACACTTCGCTTCACCTCTGTCTCGACAAGAGATCGCGTCGAAAATGTTGGTGTAAGGGTGACGCCCTAGCGCCCGTTTAACGAAG
>USNA01000092.1 GCA_900555955.1 uncultured Collinsella sp.
CCTGGTCCCGCGCGTCCACCATCTTCCCCGAGATGGTTGGTCACACCATCGCCGTCCACGACGGCCGCAAGCATGTGCCCGTGTATGTTACCGAGTCCATGGTTGGTCACAAGCTCGGCGAGTTCGCGCCGACTCGTACGTTCCGTGGCCACAAGGCCAAATAGGGGGTTAACCGTAAATGGCAACTAAGTCTATTGAAACTGAGGCCACCGAGGTTCGCGCCGTCGCTAAGTACGTGCGTGTTTCCCCCAGCAAGGCCCGCCTGGTGGTCGATCTGATCCGCCGCAAGCCTGTCGCTCAGGCCTTCGACATCCTCCACTTCTGCGACCGCGCCGTCGCCGTGGATGTCGAGAAGGTTCTCCGTTCCGCCGTTGCGAACGCCGAGAACAACAACGGTCTGCGTGCCGACAACCTGGTTGTCGCCGCTGCCTATGTTGACGAGGGTCCGACGCTTAAGCGCATCCGTCCCCGCGCCAAGGGTTCCGCTTCTCGCATTCTGAAGCGTACTTCCCACATCACCGTCGTCGTTGCTCCTCGAAAGGAGGCGTAAAGCTGTATGGGTCAGAAAGTCTACCCCACCGGCTTCCGTCTTGGCATCACCGAGAACTGGCGCTCCCGCTGGTTCGCAGAGAAGGATTACGCTAAGACCCTCGGTAACGATCTCGAGATCCGCAAGTACCTCGAGAAGCGTCTTTCCCGCGCAGCTGTCTCCCGCGTCGAGATCGAGCGCGCTGGCGACAAGGTGAAGGTCATCATCCTCACCGCTCGCCCCGGCGTTGTCATCGGTAAGAAGGGTGCCGAGATCGATACCCTCCGCACCGAGCTCGAGAAGGTCGCTGGTGTCTCCAAGGGCCAGCTCTCCGTCGACGTTGTCGAGATCAAGCGCCCCGAGCTCGACGCTAACCTCGTTGCTCAGTCTATCGCCGAGCAGCTCGAGGGCCGCGTTGCCTTCCGTCGCGCTATGCGCAAGGCTGTCCAGTCCGCCCGCAAGGCCGGCGCTAAGGGCATCCGTATCCAGTGCTCCGGTCGTCTCGGCGGTGCCGAGATGGGCCGTCGTGAGTGGTACCGCGAGGGTCGCGTGCCTCTGCACACCCTCCGTGCCAAGATCGATTACGGCACGGCTGTCGCCAGCACCACCATGGGCGCTTGCGGCGTGAAGGTCTGGATCTACCTGGGCGAGAAGCTCCCGGGCCAGCCCGTTCCTAACCCTGCACTCGAGGGCTCTTCCCGTCCTCGTCGTCGTAACTCCGAGAGGAGGGGTCAGTAGTGCTTGCCCCTAAGCGTATTCTTCACCGCAAGGTGCAGCGTGGCTCCATGAAGGGCCAGGCCAAGGGTAATACCGAGCTGCATTTCGGCGAGTTTGGTATCCAGGCTCTCGAGGCCCATTGGATCACCAACCGTCAGATCGAGGCCGCTCGTATTGCCATGACCCGCTACATGAAGCGTGGCGGTCGTGTCTACATCACGATCTTCCCCGATAAGCCCATCACCAAGAAGCCTGCCGAGACTCGCATGGGTTCTGGTAAGGGTAACCCCGAGGAGTGGGTGGCCGTCGTCAAGCCCGGCCGTATCATGTTCGAGGTCAAGGGCGTGCCCGAGGAGGTCGCTCGCGAGGCTCTGCGTCTTGCACAGCACAAGCTTCCCATCAAGACCAAGATTGTTGCTGCCAAGAACGCCGAGCAGCGCATCGAGAAGGAGATGGCTGAGGAGGCCGCTCTCGAGGCCAAGTGGGCTGCTGAGGACGCCGCCGCCGCCAAGGAGGAGAACTAATGAAGCCCGCAGAGATTCGTGAGCTCTCGGACGCTCAGCTCGTTGAGAAGCTGAAGGAAATGCGCGCCGAGCTCTTTAACCTTCGTTTCCAGATGGCCACCAGCCAGCTGGACAACACCGCTCGCGTCAACACCGTGAAGAAGGACATCGCTCGCGTCCTCACGGAGCAGCGCGCCCGTGAGATCGCAGCGGAGAAGTCCGCTGTCGCCGAGTAGGACCTAAGGAGAGAACATGACTGATTCGCGTAACTCGCGTAAGGTCCGTACGGGTGTCGTTACCTCCGTCTCCGGTGCCAAGACCATTGTTGTCACCATCACCGAGCGCAAGCGTCACCCCAAGTACGGCAAGATGATGACCAGCTCCAAGAAGCTGCACGCTCACGACGAGGAGTGCACGGCTGGCGTGGGCGACACCGTCCGCGTTATGGAGACCCGTCCTATGTCCAAGATGAAGCGTTGGCGCCTCATCGAGGTCGTCGAGCGCGCTAAATAAGCAGTCGCTCTTACGACTTGTACGTTTCCGAAGATGTGCGTATGCCTGGCTTGCATACCACGGGCCGCATAAAGGCTGCGCACCTCTCTTCGGTTCTTAGTTCGGAGGAACATCTACCATGATTCAGATGCAAACCATGCTGAACGTCGCCGACAACTCCGGCGCTCGCAAGATTCGCTGCATCAAGGTGCTTGGCGGTTCCAAGCGTCGTTATGCAGGCATCGGCGATGTGTTCATCGGTGCTGTCCAGGAGGCTACCCCTGGCGCCAACGTCAAGAAGAAGGACGTTGTCCGTTGCGTCGTCGTTCGCACCGTTAAGGAGATCCGCCGCAAGGATGGCTCCTACATTCGCTTTGATGAGAACGCCTGCGTTGTCATCAACAACGATGGTTCGCCCGTCGGCACCCGTATCTTCGGGCCCGTCGCTCGCGAGCTTCGTGACAAGAAGTACATGAAGATCGTCTCGCTCGCTCCCGAGACCCTGTAGTTAGGGGAGATATATGTATATCAAGAAGGGCGATAAGGTCCAGGTTCTCTCTGGTAAGGATCGCGGCAAGCAGGGCGTTGTCCTGCGTGCTCTCCCCGCCGAGAACAAGGTCGTTGTCGAGGGCGTTTCGGTCGTCAAGAAGGCCGTCAAGCCCAACGCTGCCAACCAGCAGGGCGGCATCGTTTCGCAGGAGGCTCCCATCGACGCCTCCAACGTCAATCTCGTCTGCCCCGAGTGCGGTAAGGTTACCCGCGTCGGTCACGAGAAGGACGGCAAGAACAAGCTGCGCGTCTGCAAGAAGTGTGGCCACAAGTTCTAAGCTGCTCGCAACATCAAGTTGCTAGCAAAGGCCCGGATGCCTCGGCACCCGGGCCTTTTTTTGATCCCTTGGGGACGGAGGAAAACGGATCACCGACACCCTTGCGGACGGTAATGATCCGTTTTCCTCCGTCCCCAAGGGATCATTTTGCATGATTTGGAATGGGGCTCTTTTCAAACGGGTAATACCTATCATGGGCTTGCATGTTTGGCACTTTCGCATATTGGCTAATGCCCGCCGTTAAATCGTTCAGCGAAAGGAGCCAAGATGTCCCGTCAACCACGTCAAAAGTCATCCACCGGGCTATATCATGTAACCGCCAGAGGCAATGCTCATCAGCTCATTTTTGAGGATGATGACGATCGCATGGCATTGCTTCTTCGTCTCAAAAATAGTTTTCGCCAGTCGGATATCTCGGTTTTGTCATGGTGCTTTATGTCCAATCACTTCCATCTTGTATTGGAAGATCCAAAGGATGCCATGTCTCCCTCAATGAAGCGGGCTCTCTCCTCCTATGTGCTTAATTTCAATACAAGGCACCAGCGTGTCGGCCATTTGTTTCAGGATCGCTTTTACAGCACTCCTGTCTTAGATGACAGTCATTTTCTTACTGCAATCGATTATGTACATCTAAACCCCGCCAGGGCGTATGGTGGTTCCATTCTTGGATATCGATGGTCGAGCTTGAATGCGTTTGTATTGGGGCATGATGAATTTGCGTTCTGCGATATGTGCCGAGTTCAAGAACTGTCTTTGCTGTGTGTTGATCAGCGCGCATACCTAAGGCATCTTTACGATGTCCTGAAGTTAGATTCAATAACTTATGGAATGCGAGAAAAGCTATCAGACGAAGATGCCCTGAGGCTTGTTCGACATCTCGCGGCCCCGTTTGATGCCTGCGATATTAAGGCGCTCGATAAGAATCAACGTAGTGCAATCATGATACGCGCACGAAAGGCTGGCGTGACAGTCGGTCAGCTTGTGCGTTGTTGCGGACTCGGTGAGGCAACGGTTAAAAGGGCAACTGCTGGCTGGCGCGACGCCTCAAATGATCCGTTTTCCTCCGTCCCTAACGGATCATCACAGCTTTCCGCGTAAAAGATGATCCGTTTTCCTCCGTCCCCAAGGGATCAGGTGATGCGCATTTGTGCGTAGTTGCGTGTGTAGGATTGCGTTAGTATGCATGTACATGCGCGGTCTGCTGCTAGATTTTGACCATTTAGCGGTAATACACGCAGAAGCACGCACATACACGCGCATTTGTGCGAATATAGAGCTGTCAGAAATGAAAGACTTTTCACGATGCAGGAGGCATATATGGCAGATTCCAAGCAGGCTCCACTCGACTCTGCGGCAGCCGCAAAGGCAGCGTTCGCTTCGGTCCAGGGCAAGCCGTTCCCTAACGACATCTTTACGGCACCCGAGCTTCGTTGGGCTGTGATCGGATGCGGCGTTATCGCCAACCAGATGGCCCAGTCTCTCGCTCTTGCCGGTCGCAAGCTTGCGGGCGTCGCTAACCGCACGCTGTCAAAGGCTCAAGCTTTTGCCGAGCAGTATGGCATCGAGAAGGTCTATGAAACGGTCGAGGACCTCTATGCCGATCCGAACATTGACGCAGTCTATATCACCACGCCGCACAACACTCATATCACCTATCTTCGCGCCGCTTTGGCAGCTGGCAAGCACGTGCTCTGTGAGAAGGCCATTACCCTCAATTCCGCCGAGCTCGACGAGGCGCGTGTCATTGCCGATGAGCATAACGTGGTCCTCATGGACGCCACTACGGTGCTCCACATGCCCTTGTATCAGGAGTTGCGCCGCCGCATGGATGCCGGCGAGTTTGGCCGCATGAACCTCGCTCAACTCAACTTTGGCAGCTACAAGGAGTACGGCGACCTGACCAACCGCTTCTACAACCGTAGTCTCGCCGGCGGCGCCATGCTCGACATTGGCGTCTATGCGCTTTCCGTTATGCGCCTGTTTATGGCAAGCCAGCCCGCTGAGGTCGTTTCGCTGGGCAATACCTGTGAGACCGGTGTCGACGTTGCGGGCGGCATCGTCTGCCGTAATGCCGAGCCAAGAAGCATAA
>USNA01000093.1 GCA_900555955.1 uncultured Collinsella sp.
CGACTACGCCAGCCCGTTCTTAGCCTCGGCGCCAGACTCGTAGCCGGCCTCGTCGCGCTCCACGTCCGGGTTGACAGTGCAGGAGATGCGCTTGCCAAACATAATGCCGTTCAGGCAGCGTAGGCAGCCAATGCAGGGGCGGATGTCGTCGGCGTTGCCGGCAGCGGCCTTGTTGCAGAACTCGGCATCGCACAGATTGGCGCGGCCCATCATGCAGATGTCGGCAGCGCCGTCCTCGATCAGCTCCTCGGCAATCCAGGCCTCGTTGATGCGCCCAACGGTGGCGACAGGAATGTTGACGTGCTTTTTGATCTCGCGCGAGCAGGCGGCGTGCGAGGCCTGCCGAGTACCGGCGGCGGGAATTGCGGAGCCGCGCTTGATGGTGGTACCACCCGACACATGAATCATGTCGACGCCGGCCTTCTCCAGGCGACGCGAAACGTAGATCATGTCGTTGAGGGTCAGGCCGCCATCGGTGTACTCGTCGCCCGAGATACGGACGTCGATGATAAAGTCCTTGCCGCAGCGCTCGCGAATCTCGGCGATGACCTCGAGCAAGAAGCGCATACGGGCGTCGAGCGAGCCGCCGTACTCATCGGTACGCTTGTTATAGAGCGGGGTCAAAAAGCCGCCGAGCATGCCGTGGGCGTGTGCCGCATGGACCTCGACGCCATCGACACCGGCCTTCTGCATACGCACGGCAGCGTCACCGAACTGATGCGTGAGCTCGTGGATCTCATCCACCGTAATGGGGCGCGGCGCCTCGCGGGCATAGGACGGACCCACAAAGGACGGAGCGATCAGGCGCGGCGTGCCCGGAATGTTAAAGGCCATGTAGGCGGGGTGGAAGAGCTGCGGCATGATCTTGCAGCCATACTCGTGGACGGCCGCGGCGAGCTTTTCCCAGCCGGGGATAAACGTGTCATCGTAGCAGCACATGTCACCCGGCAGATAGGTATAGGTGGGCTCGACCGTCACGACCTCGGTAATGATGAGGCCCACGCCGCCCTTGGCGCGGGCACGGTAATGATCGACCAGATCGTCGGTCACATAGCCATGATCGGCAAGGTTGGTAGACACCGGCGGCATAAAGACGCGGTTCTTGACCTCGGTCGTACCGACCTTGATCGGGCTAAAGAGCATCGGGTAGGCGGAGGACTCCATACAGGCTTCCTTTCGTTTGAGCCGCTCGGCGGCAGTTGCTAACACACCTATCGTATCAGCAACTGCCGCATCCGCAGTCAAACATGCTCAAACGCCGGTCGGCTAATGAATACCGCGGCCCAAATCTTCGGCGATTTTGTCTACGCCTTTAAGCGCGGCGCACGTCTTTTTGTTGGAGCAATGCCCCGTGCAAACGCCACCCTGGGCGCAGTCGGCGCAAGTGCCCTTGCGGTAGATGCGCACGCATACCGCGACAAACGCAATACCGATAACAGCCAGTACAACAATATCGATAGGTGCCATAGCAAGCCTCCTCTAGTTAACCATCACTTACTTTACCCCATTCTCCACCTACCAAAAAGGGACAGGTTAATTTTGGTCGGTTTTATCTGCGGAAACGTCACATCTCCCCCACCAAAAAGCCCGAGTGTCGCTGGGACACCCGGGCTCGTGGAAAGGGGCTGGTCCTTATTCGGACTTAAGCGGAAACTGCGGCGGAAGCTGTGTTGGTCTCGTCCTCGTCGGTCCATGCATGCTTGGGCATGGGACGGAAGATCTGGAAGAGCATCGCAACCAGCAGCACGATGGCCACAACCGTCCAGATACCAAACTGTCCAAGAACAAGCAGGTTATAGAACTGGTTAATGAACAGGCCGATAACCCAAGCGAAGGCGCACTCGTAACCGATGGCAATCGCAGTCCATTTGCCCGAGTCCATCTGGTTGCGGATAGTGCCCATGGCGGCAAAGCACGGGGCGCATAGCAGGTTGAAGGCACCGAAGGCCACGCAAGCGCCCATGGTGGGGAACATGCCGGCAAACGCGGACCACAGGCTCGGGTCGGTCTCGGCGGCGTCGGCCACGGACAGCAGCGAACCGGCGGTGGCGACGACGTTCTCCTTAGCAACAAGGCCGGAGACAGTCAGTGCAGTAGCCTGCCAGGTGCTAAAGCCGAGCGGGGCGAAGATCCAAGCGACCAGGTTGCCGAGCATGGCAAGCACGGAGTAGTCCATAAACTCCTCGGGAATGCCGTCCATCGCAGGCAGGAAGCCAAAGGAACCGTTGTAGCTACCAAAGTTGGACAGGAACCAAACCACGACAGTGGACGCGAAGATGACCGTGCCGGCCTTCTTGATAAAGGCCCAGCAGCGCTCCCACACGTGCAGCGCCCAAGAGCGGATCGCCGGGAAGTGGTAGGCAGGAAGCTCCATAACAAACGGCGTCGGACGACCGGCAAAGAGCTTAGTCTTCTTGAGCATGAGGCCCGAAGCGATGACGGCAAAGACGCCCAGGAAGTAGAAGAGCGGGCTGATCCACGCGGCGGTGGTGGAAGAATCGCCGATGATGGAACCCATGAGCAGGGCAATGATCGGCAGCTTGGCACCACAGGGAATAAACGTGGTGGTCATGACCGTCATGCGGCGGTCCTTCTCGTTCTCGATGGTCTTGGTGGCCATGACGCCGGGGACGCCGCAGCCCGAGGACACGAGCATGGGGATAAAGGACTTACCGGACAGGCCAAAGCGGCGGAACACGCGGTCCATGATAAAGGCGACGCGGGCCATGTAGCCGCAGTCCTCCAGGAAAGACAGCATCACAAAGAGCAGGAACATCTGCGGGACGAAGCCGAAGATGGCGCCCAGGCCGCCGACGATGCCGTCACAGACCAGCGAATCGACCAGGCCGCCGTCCTCGGTGCCGCCCGCCACGAGGGCATCGTGCACCACGGTGGTGATGCCGGGGACATAGGGGCCATACTCCGCTGGTTCAACCGAATCGGCGTTATCGCCCGCAGCCTCGACGGCTGCATCGTAGGCGTCGCGACCCTGGCCGAGCACGTACCAGCCGTCGGTGCCGAAGAGCTGGTCGTTGGTGAAGTCGGTCACCGTGCCGCCCAGGGTGGAAACGGCGATGTAGTACACGCAGAACATGATGACAACGAAGATCGGCAGGCCCAGAATACGATTGGTAACCACGCGGTCGATCTTCTCGGAGGTGCTCATCTTGGCAGGAGCCTTGGTCATGCACTCGTCGATGATGTGAGCGATCACGCCATAGCGCTCACCGGTGATGATGGACTCGGCGTCGTCGTCGCAATCCTGCTCGCACTGGGCGACCAGCTGCTCCACGCGAGCGGCCTTCTCCTTCGTGAGGTTGATGAGTTTGCAGGCGTCTGCATCACGCTCGAACAGCTTAACGGCGTAATAGCGGCGCTTGTTGGCGGGAACGCTCGCCGGAAGGTTGTTCTCGATGTGGTCCAGAACGTCCTCGATGGAGGAGTCGAACTTGTGCTCCGGCACCTGGCCCTTGGAAGCAGCGGACTTCTTGACCTGCTCGAACAGCTCCTTGATGCCCTTGTTCTTAAGGGCCGAGATCATCATAACCGGGCAGCCGAGCTTCTTGGAAAGCTTGTCCGTGTCGATCTTGTCGCCGTTCTTCTCGACCAAATCGGCCATGTTGAGGGCGACGACCACGGGCAGGCCGGTCTCGATGACCTGAAGCGCCAGGTACAGGTTGCGCTCGAGGTTGGTGGCATCGACAACCTGGACGACAACATCGGGCTCGCCGCTCATGAGGTAATCGCGCGAGCACTGCTCCTCGGGGCTGTAGGGGGAAAGCGAGTAGATGCCGGGGAGGTCCGTGATGGTAAAGTTCTTGTCGCTTAGGAGCTTGGCCTCCTTTTTCTCAACCGTGACGCCGGGCCAGTTGCCAACGTAGCCGTTGGCGCCGGTGATCAGGTTGAAAAGCGTGGTCTTGCCGCAGTTGGGGTTACCCGCCAGCGCGACATGGATCTGAGAATCCGCCATTCAATCCTTCTTCCTTGTGTGCCCGCGCTGCTTTCTCCGCGCGGGCTGGATAATGTGCTTCAAAGTTGCTGCATTAAGTTAGAAATACCTAACTTAATCTGCAGAAATATACGCCGCGAGCCCTTACTGGACCTCGACGACGGCCGCCTCCTCCTTGCGGATGGAAAGCTCGTAGCCGCGCACGTTGATCTCGACCGGATCACCGAGCGGTGCAACCTTTACGACCTTGAACGAAGTGCCCTTGATGAGCCCCAGGTCCATAAGGTGGCGGCGAAGCGCACCCTCACCGTGAAGCTTGACGATGGTAGAGCTCTCGCCCACCTTAACGTCACCCAACGTCTTCATCCTCTTGTCCCCCTTTCGGTTTTTATCAAATGCTGCAGACTAACCGACAGTCATGATGTGCATGGCAACCTTGGAATCGATGCCAAAGCGTGCGCCCAGCACCGTGACGATGATATTGGCGCCGCTCGAGCTCACCACGTGGATTTCGTTGCCCTCGACAAAGCCAAGGTCCTTGAGGTGGTGTTTCATGTCCTCATTGCCCTTTACACGAGACACGCGCACGGTTTCGCCCGCTTTTACCATCGAAAGCGGCATGGCCGGCATCTGCGGTCCGCAAGACATGAGTGGCTCCTAACGTCAGTTCGTCCTCAACATCGACGCGATAAAAGTTAACCACGTCTATGTTCGCTTTAGTAAACTAGCACGTGGTTAACTTTTTGGAAAGGGTCCCCATTCAGATTTCGAAAAAGTTTCCTATATGAAACAAAAGGGCGCGGCAAAGAGCTGTCCTTTGCCGCGCCCTGTCATGTTTAGAGTGAGAGGTTTCGGATCGACGTAACGCAGGAAGCCTCGTCTACGCCCGAAACGCGGAACACGATATCCTCGCCGCACTCGCCGTAGAGAGCCATGAGGCCCATAACGTCGCGACCGTCGGTATGGCGGTCGCCGATGCTGACCGACACGTCGCTACGATGCTTGGCAATGATGTCATAGAGCAGCGCAACCGGGCGGGCATGCAGTCCCAACGGATCTTTAATCGTCTTTGTAAACTCGACCATGTCCCCTCCCACGACATCGCACATTCGGCCGGCAAACCCAGCCACGTGGTAGTTATTGTAGCGTTAGATGCTTGTCGAGGACCCCTCCGGATAC
>USNA01000094.1 GCA_900555955.1 uncultured Collinsella sp.
CATGCTCAGTAACAGGCTGGGCGACGTCGTGTTCCAGCCGCACCGCTATTCGCGCCTGCAGGCCCTGTGCGACGACTTTGCCGATGCATTTGCCAATGCCGATAAACTGCTGCTGATTGATGTGTTCTCGGCTGGCGAGATGCCCATTCCGGGTGTCACCTCTAAGATGCTCGCCGATACCGTGCGCGCCAAGCATCCTGGCAAGGAGGTCGTGTACTGCTCCAGCCGTCTTGAGCTCAATCAGGAGCTCGAGCAGATGGTGGGCGAGGGCGACCTGCTGCTCACTATGGGTGCCGGTGACGTTACGACCGTCGGTCCCGAGTTCATTGAGTATCTGACTGCCAAGAAAGACGCTTAAGTCTAATGGGTCTGTTTAACGCCGTCATGGCGCTCTCGGGCATGATTGACACGGATGTGATCGAGGACGAGCGCCTTGCGCGCCATACGAGCTATCGTATCGGCGGCAAGGCCGACCTCTTTGTGACGTGCCATAGCTATCATGCCCTCCGCCGCGCCGTGGCGGTGCTCGACCGCGAGCAGGTGCCGTGGGTCATCATCGGCAAGGGCTCCAATCTGCTGGTTGCCGATGGCGGTTATCGCGGCGCCGTCATTTCGCTCGGACGTGAGTTTCAGCGCACGGTTGTTGCCGATGACGGTTGTACGCTGACGGTCGGTGCGGGCGTGATGTTTGCGCGCTTGGTCAACGATGCCCTGTCGCGTAGCCTCTCGGGCCTTGAGTTTGCCGTTGGCATCCCTGGTTCGGTCGGCGGTGCGATATCTATGAATGCCGGCACACGGACCGAGTGGATTGGCTCGTTGGTTGAGGATGTCGTAACGTTTGACCCGGCATCCGGTATCAAGCATTATGCGGGGTCCGAGATCACTTGGGGCTACCGCGAATGTAGCCTTCCCCGCAATGAGATCATTCTCGAGTGCGTGCTCAAACTTAAACCGGCGCCCAAGGCCGACATTCGCGAGCGCATGGAGCGGTACCTGACGAGGCGCAAGCGTACACAGCCCATGGGTCGCGCATCCTGCGGGTCGGTCTTTCGCAACCCGCCCGATGCGAGCGTGGGCAAGCTTATCGAGGATTGTGGATTAAAGGGTTTTTCGATTGGCGGCGCGGAAGTTTCGCCCGTTCACGCTAATTTTATCGTTAATAACGGAACTGCCTCGGCCGATGACGTTGCCGCGGTTATCAGACATGTGCACGGAAAGGTGAGGGAGGCGTATGGCATCGAGCTCAGACCGGAAGTTAAATTCCTCGGCTTCTAGAGCATCGAAACCCACCTTCCGCCGCGCCGGAGGGCGTTCCGGCGCGCCTGCCAAACCTCAACGCAATACCGTCGCGCACTCTAAGTCTGTCGGGCATGCTCGACAGACCAGTCGTCCGGTTGTCGGCTCGCAGCTCGGCAATCGTCCGGCCGCAAAAAAGTCCTCGCGTCCCTCGGTGACGTCAAAGCCTGTTATGGGCGCCAAGCCTGCCCGTCCCATGGCAACTCCTAAGCCCTCGACGGGAGCTAAAGCGGCGCGTCCGGGTCGCACACTGGGCGCATCGAAACCGCGCTCGCTGACATCGGTGCCGGCTACCGCCAAGAAGCCTTCGAGTAAAAAAGGCGTCAACCCGTTGTCTTCACTTGGGGCGATGGCAAATAAAACGTCAGACGCCGCTTCTCTCGTTACAGGCAAAGGCAAAATCGTGGGCGGCGTTCTGGCCGTCTTGGCCGTGCTCGTCGTCGTTGCCGTCGTGGTGATCAACTCTGGATTGTTTACCGCCACTGATATTCAGATTCAAGGCAGCGAGCATGTGACGAAGCACGATGCTATCCAGCTGATCGATTTGCCCGAGGGAACGTCGCTTTTTAACGTCGATCCCGACCAGATTACCGAGGACCTCAAGCAGAACCCGTGGGTCTCGGGCGTGGATGTCCAGCGTCAGTTCCCGCATACGCTCATCATTACGCCTATGGAGCGCAAGGTCATCGCAATTGCCTATATCAGCTCCGATGACCTTGCCTGGGCCATCGGGGATGATGACACCTGGATCGCCCCGCTGTCGACGTCGGTCGAAGTGGATGACCAGGGCAACGTCATCACGACGGGGCAGGGCTCAAATACCCTGATCGGCATTGATGCCGCGCTGGCGCTCGCTAAGCACTATGGCGCGGTGTTGTTGACTGATGTCTCGGCGGATGTCGCTCCGGTTTCCGGCCAGGCGGTGAGCTCCAAGGCCGTTAAGGCTGGCTTGGATTATGTGCGTGGTTTTTCGAGCGAGTTCTTGGGACAAGTCAAGGATATTTCCACGCCTTCGGTCGAAGCCATCTCGGCAAACCTCAATAACGGCATTGAGGTGTCGCTGGGCGATTCGAACGATATCGTCAAGAAGGAGCGCGTAGTCACCAAGCTGCTTTCGCAGGTAGAGGGCGTAACGTATATCAATGTGCGCTCTCCGGGTAACTATACATTCAGGAACGCTCCGACCTCGTAGCGCTGGTTGATGCTTTGTTGAGGGGCCATACCACGCCGTTTATCTGGTTTGTTTGGTTTTCACGGTCAATTATTTGACTGATACGTTCATAATGTGCAAACATAATACGGTTTACCTTTGCATTTACTTTCAACCTGAAGGTTAATGTGCGCAGGGGTCGACCCATGCTATGGCTATAACCTTTGTTCGGAGGACCGACATGCACGAGACAGAGATCAACAACTACCTTGCCGTCATTAAGGTGGTCGGCGTCGGCGGCGGCGGTACCAACGCGGTCAATCGAATGATCGAAGAAGGCATCCGCGGCGTCGAGTTTGTTGCCATCAACACCGATGCTCAGGCACTCGCGATCTCTGATGCCGATATCAAGGTGCACATCGGCACCGACCTTACCCGCGGCCTGGGCGCCGGCGCCAACCCCGAGGTTGGCCGCAAGGCTGCCGATGAGTCCCGCGACGACATTGCCGAGGCGCTCGCTGGCGCCGACATGGTGTTCATCACCTGCGGCGAGGGCGGTGGCACCGGTACCGGCGCTGCTCCCATCGTTGCCGATATCGCGATGAACGAGGTCGGTGCGCTGACCGTCGCCGTCGTGACCAAGCCCTTCACCTTCGAGGGCCGCAAGCGCAAGAAGAGCGCCGAGGAAGGCATTAAGACCCTCTCCGATTGCGTCGACACCATGATCGTCATCCCTAACGATAAGCTGCTCGACATCGCCGAGAAGAAGACCACCATGCTCGAGGCCTTCGCGATTGCCGATGGCGTCCTTTCCCAGGGCACCCAGGGCATCACCGACCTCATCACCGTCCCCGGTATCATCAACCTGGACTTCGCCGATGTTAAGACCATCATGAAGCAGGCCGGTACCGCCATGATGGGTATCGGTACCTCTTCTGGGGATACCCGTGCCGTCGATGCTGCCCAGCAGGCCATCTCCAGCCCGCTGCTCGAGAGCTCCATCGATGGTGCCACGCGCGTGCTGCTCTCCATCGCCGGTTCCAAGGACCTGGGCATCCAGGAGATCAGCGACGCCGCCGACGTTGTCGCCAACGCCGTCGACCCCGAGGCCAACATCATCTTCGGTACCGTTGTCGACGAGTCCCTGGGCGATCAGGTGCGTATCACCGTCATCGCTACGGGCTTCTCCGACTCCAACGTCAACCGTCAGGACGAACTCTTTGCTGCCCAGCAGTCTCAGAGCAAGGCCGCTGCCTCCGCTGAGCCGCAACGCACCGCTCCGGCCACCAGTCCGGCTCAGGCCGCTCCGACCCGCAACGTCGGTGGCACCGAGCTTCCTAACTTCGGCAACGATCAGTTCGAGCTTCCCGACTTCCTGAAGCGCGGTAGCTTCTAAGTCATTCTTTGCATTGTTGTGCACAGGGGCGTGTCCGTATGGACGCGCCCTTTTTATTTCGACTTTGTAAACTAGAACCTCCAATCTCCTTACGTTCCCTTTACGATTGCCTCCAGTGCAGCAGGTATCCTTTAAAGAAGTATGACAGCCGTATAAACGCGGGCTGTAGCGGCGACGCCGCGTACTTGTGTTATTAGGAGGCTTTAGTATGTCAGCACGTGCGGACAACGTTTCGCGTGTCGACCATGATGGAGTTACGTTGGTGGAAGGCGCGACATCCGATGTTCGCTTTGCCTTCACCGAGCGTGCCGGTGGCGTTTCCGAAGATGCGTACTCCTCACTCAACTTGGGCTCGCATGTTGGCGATGACCCCTTTGCTGTTCAAGAAAATCGTCGTCGCGCGCTCGAGGCTATGGGTGCCGCCGAGTGCGAGCACAACCTGCTCGTTCCCAATCAGGTCCATGGTGACCATATCGTTGCGGTGACCTCGAACGGCGCCGATGACCTTGAGGACGTCCGCGAGCAGATTGCCGAGGGCTGCGATGCCATCGTCTGTACGGCGCATAACGTGCCCGTGCTGCTCTGCTTTGCCGACTGCGTTCCCGTGGTGCTGGTGGCCCCTGGCGGATTTGCCGTGGTGCACTCCGGTTGGAAGGGCACGATTGCACGTATTTCCGCCAAGGCGTGCCAGGCGCTTTGCGATGCTGCCGGCTGCGATGCGAGCGACGTTTCCGCCTATATCGGCCCCCATATCTTGGGTGACGAATATGAGGTATCCCAGGAACTCATGGATCGCTTTGCCGCCGAGTTCTCGTGCATCGATGCGAGCACCTCTCGCATGCTCAATCTTTCCGCTGCCATTTGCGAGGCGCTGGTAGATGTCGGTGTCGACGCGGATAATATCGTGGATACCCAGCTTTCGACTGTGCGTCAGAACGACCGCTTTTATTCCTACCGTAACGAGAACGGCACCTGTGGGCGCCATGCTGCGATCGGCGTGATGCTATGAGAAAGATCGTATCGGTCCTGAGCGCCGCTGTGCTTACGCTTACGCTGTGCGCCTGTTCTTCGGGATCTTCTACCTCTTCCATTACCGTCGCTGGCTCCACGACCTGCCTTCCTATCGCCGAGATTGCGGCCGAGGGCTTTAAGGAGGAGACCGGCATCGACGTGCTCGTTTCCGGTTTGGGTTCTTCCGCTGGCATCGAGGCCGTCAGCGCCGGCACGGCCGATATCGCCAGCTCCTCCCGTGGACTCAATGCCGACGAACTGGATCTGG
>USNA01000095.1 GCA_900555955.1 uncultured Collinsella sp.
GAGTGGGAGACGGTCCAGGGCGTGTGGGACGAGGTCGCCGAGGAACGTGCCGAGTTTGAGGCCGAGGCCCCTGGCTCGCCCGAGCGCGAGATGGAGTTTGGTGACCTGCTCTTTGCCCTGGTCAACGTCGCGCGCAAAGAGGGGATTGACGCCGAGAGCGCCCTGCGTGCCAGCACAGCAAAGTTCCGCCGCCGCTGGGCTGCGATAGAGGCCGCCGTGCACGAGGCGGGCGATGACCTCGCCGCCTGCTCAACCGCTCAACTCAACGACCTGTGGGACCAAGCAAAAGCAAGCGAGTGAGGCCTGCGTCTCTCACGGCATCCATTCGTAGAGAGGTCTCTACAAGCAAAAAGCCATATACAACGGAAGATGTGCCAGCTGCGCTTCGGCATCCCACTCGAGTTGTTTAGGGTGCAACACGTAAGCCATCCCAATCTTCTTGTTAAAGCGCGCGCGGAATCGGTCGAGGGAGATGGTTCCGTATCTGCGTGGCGACTTAACTTCGATGGGGCTGATGCGCGGCTTTCCGGCGGCATTGACATAGGGTCGGGTAACGAGGAAGTCGATTTCCATGCGCTCCTCTCCCTCCTTCTTTCCGCTTTGGGAATAAAAGAAGAGCCTGTGTCCATTGGCCTTTAGAGATTGGGCAACGTAGTTTTCGGTAAGCATTCCTTCGTTCAATCCGATGTCGCCGCGAAGCACGGCCCTGTAAACGTCTTCATCGGTATCGTTGTTGTCAGAGAAGGCAAGCGTTACAAGCAGGCCGGTGTCTGCCATGTA
Organism: uncultured Collinsella sp.; assembly: GCA_900555955.1. Classification (GTDB taxonomy): domain Bacteria; phylum Actinomycetota; class Coriobacteriia; order Coriobacteriales; family Coriobacteriaceae; genus Collinsella. The sequence goes on from USNA01000095.1 coordinate 781, forward strand.
GCACTTGAGGGCCGTTTGCTCCATGCTGAGTGAAAGGCCCACGCTCGGTTCGCTTGCGGCATAGCAGATATTGGCAATTCGCGCGTCTGCCAGCCAAAAGAAGGCTTCTTCGTAGGTGCGCATGCGTGCGTTTTTATCAAGTGAGGAAAGCTTGAATCGTTTTTCGTGCCTAGAGAGCTGACCCGGGATGCCATCGAGTACGGAGACGACTTTGAATTCGTAACCGGTTGCAAAACGAGAGATATCGTTGCGATAGAGCTGGACGATTCGGCGCTTCGAAGCGTCGACGGGCGCAAAAGCGCGCTGTTCAACATAAATGGATACCGGCTCAGGCATGCCGCCTACGAGCATGTATTCGCGCATAAGGGAGAGCGCTCTGCGATGTAGGGCATCGGGGAGCGGCTTCATCTTGTTAAAACTCATGCGAATGAGATCGGCCAGCCCCTTTTCGTCCATGCCCCAAAGAAACTCCTCAAAGTCGAGGGGCTCAAGTTCCAGAGATTCTTCCTCGGATGGGATGACGATATCTTTAATGTTCTGCTTGATGCTGAGCAGGGATCCAGTTTCGATGTAGTCGTAACGTCCGTCTGCAACGAGATACTTGATGAGTCCGCGTGCTTGCGGGTACATCTGGACCTCGTCAAAGACGATAAGCGTCTCGTGTTCATAGAGTTTGACGTTATAGAAAACCGAGAGATAGAGGAAGAGCGAGTCGAAGTCAGTGCGATAGTCCTCAAAATATTGCTTAACTTCGGCAGGTGCTTGAAAGAAATCAATGACAAGGCAGGATTTGTATTCGGTTTCTCCAAACGTGCGGGCAAGCGTGCTCTTTCCGACGCGGCGGGCTCCTTCAATAAGAAGTGCTGTTTTACCAGCGCTTTCATGCTTCCATTTTAGTAGTTTGTCATAGGCTTTTCGTTTAAGCATGGCTACCTCGTACACGATATCCAGAACTTTTATAACCTGATTATGCACGATATCCAGAACTTCAGACCCTTAGAATTGCACGATATCCAGAACTTTGCACGATGTAAAAGCACATTATTGGCTCTTTCATTCGCAAGCCAGGTAAAGACGGTATGCCGATAGAAGAATTTAATGGGGGGCGACCTCTAGAGATGAATGCTCGGTGCAAAAACAAGCGCTCCAAAGAATGATTTCTCCAATTCATATGTATCCCTCGGCTAACTTAGGGCATAATGCAAAAAGTGCGACAAGGCTAACTTGCAAACCAAAGCGCCACATTGGCGCAATGCCGCGTCGCCAAGCATTCAACCCGTTTCCAAGTGAGAGGGAGACAACATGAGCGATATTTTGGACGTTTACGGTCGCGAGGTGCTCGACAGCCGCGGCAATCCCACCGTCGAGGTCGAGGTTGTGCTCGAGGACGGTAGCTTCGGTCGCGCGATGGTGCCTTCGGGCGCTTCGACCGGTGCCTTTGAGGCTTGCGAGCTGCGCGATGGCGACAAGGGCCGCTATCTGGGCAAGGGCGTCTCTCAGGCCGTCGAGCACGTCAACAACGAGTGCGCCAATGCCGTCGTCGGCCTCGACGCCTTCGACCAGCGTGCCGTCGATGCCGCGCTGATTGCCGCGGACGGCACCCCCAACAAGACCAAGCTCGGTGCCAACGCCATCCTGGGCGTGTCGCTGGCCGTTGCCCGCGCCGCTGCCGAGTCGGCGGGCCTGTCGCTGTACCAGTACCTGGGCGGCGTCAACGCTCACCTGCTGCCCACGCCCATGATGAACATTCTCAACGGCGGCGTGCATGCCGACAACAACGTCGACTTCCAGGAGTTCATGATCATGCCCGTGGGTGCTCCGAGCTTTGCCGAGGGCCTGCGTTGGTGCGCCGAGGTCTACCACACCCTCAAGGGCGTGCTGCACGAGGCCGGCCTGGGCGGCGGCGTGGGCGACGAGGGCGGCTTTGCCCCCAACCTTAAGACCAATGCCGAGCCGTTCGAGTACATCACCAAGGCCGTGGAGAAGGCCGGCTTTAAGCCCGGCATCGACTTCATGTACGCCATGGACCCGGCCTCGACCGAGTTCTACAACGCCGAGACCGGCATGTACGAGCTCAAGGGCGAGGGCGTGGAGTACACGAGTGCCCAGATGGTTGATTACTGGGAGAAGCTCGTCGACACCTATCCCATCATCTCCATCGAGGACGGCATGGCCGAGGAGGACTGGGACGGCTGGGTTGAGCTCACCCGTCGCATTGGCAACAAGGTGCAGCTGGTGGGCGACGACCTGTTCGTCACCAACACCGAGCGCCTCAAGAAGGGCATCGAGCTGGGTGCCGCCAACGCGATCCTGGTCAAGGTCAACCAGATCGGCACGCTCACCGAGTCGCTCGAGGCCATCGAGACCGCCAAGGAGGCCGGCTACGCTTGCATCGTGAGCCACCGTTCCGGCGAGACCGAGGACTCCACGATCGCCGACCTGGTCGTGGGCGTCAACGCCGGCCAGATCAAGTCGGGCGCCCCGTGCCGCAGCGACCGTATCGCCAAGTACAACCAGCTCATCCGCATCGAGGACGAGCTCGAGGGCAGCGCGCGTTACGCCGGCAAGGCCGCGTTCTACAACATTCGCTAGGCACGCGGAGGTCGCGGGGGCGGGGAAGACTCGGATTTGCCTTGCTCCAGCCGGGCGCTGTTGAGCACCATTGGGCGCTGGGCCATATGACTCAGCGCCTTTTTTATGTCGAGCAAAGGCTGGCGAAGGCGGTGCGGGCGCTCGTGCTATAACTAGAATACTTAGCGCAAACAAACCTCAACCGCACAAGGCGCACATGGATCAGATTTACGACAACAGGTACTATTCCGCCGGTTCGCGTGAGCCGTCGCCTCGCCGTGCGCGCACGGTGCAGCTCGGTGGGTCCGCCTACGCCGGCGCCGACCGCTCCATGCAGCGCCCGACAAGTACCTCGCGCCCCAATGCTCAAGTGAATACTTCGACAGATGGACCAGTGCGCCCGGCACGTTCGTCGCATGCTCAGCGCTCGTCGGCTCAAACGCACGATAGGTCGAGCAGGCCTTCGAACCGTTTTTCGGGCTCGGACTTTATGCACTACGCCAACGACAACGCGGTGGTCAAGGCGATCTACGACTTTACCCACGGTCCTCAGCGAGGGCTATTCATCGGCATTGTCGTTGCCCTGGTGCTCGTGAGCCTGTATTTCCCCGTGCGCGACCTGTACGTGGCAAAGCGTTCGAGCGATATCTTGACCAAGCAGGTCGAGATTCGCCAGCAATACAATGATGGGCTGCAAAAAAGCGTCGACAAGCTGCTCTCGGAGGAGGGTATCAAGGATGCGGCATCCGAGGACCTGGGCTTGGTGATGCCCGGCGAGAAGAGGATTGAAGTGCAGGGCCTGGACGGCGATTCGGATGCCTCGTCGAGCCAGAAGTCGTCGAACGCCAAGAAGGCCAGCGAAGTTGCCAAGGAAATCGAAGAAGTCGGTAAGGACGCGCCGTGGTACATCCAAGCGCTCGACATGCTGTTTGGGTTTAACGGCGTCGAGGGCCAGACGGTCGTGTCCAACGGCAAATAGCGCCCGGAGGGGAGCCCGCAATGGCAGATTGCAAACGCTATAAGGTAGCCGCGATCGACCTGGGAACGGTGTCGTCGCGACTGGTGCTGGCGCAGGTCGAGGCCGGGGCGATCGTGGAATCGTCCAAGCATACCGAGATCACCGACTTGGGCGAGGGCGTGGACGCGACGGGGCGCTTTTGCGAGGCGGCCGTTGAGCGCGTGCTCGCTGCGTGCCGCATGTTTGTGGACGAAGCCCGTGCCTTTGGGGCCGCGTGCATCTGCACCACGTGCACGAGCGCCGCACGCGATGCGTCCAATGCTGCCCTGCTGCTGGACGGCCTGCGCGATCTGGGGCTCGAACCGCAGGTGATTCCGGGCGAGGTTGAGGCGCGCCTGACGTTTTTTGGCGTAGCGCACGACTTTGCAGGCGAGCGCATCATCGTCGCCGATTCGGGTGGCGGCTCCACGGAGCTCGCGACGGGCGTCTATGCGCCTGAGCGCGGGGTCTTTGCGCTGGAGGGAACGCGCTCACTGGACATCGGTTGCCGTCGCGTGACGGAGCGGTTTTTCTCGGCGCTGCCGCCCGCACGCGGCGAGCTTGCTGCCGCTGCCTCGTGGGCAGGCGAGCAGTTCGCCGCCTATTTTGAAGGCCTGCCCAGCGACTTTGAGCGCGCCGAGCGTCTGGTCGCGGTGGGTGGCACGGTGACTACGCTGGTGGCTCTGGTCCACGAGCTGGAACCGTACGATTCGAGCTTTGTTCACCTACGCGAGCTGTCGCTGGAGCAGGTCTCGGCCGCTATCG
>USNA01000096.1 GCA_900555955.1 uncultured Collinsella sp.
CCCCTCATCCTGTGTTGGCTCTTGGCCCCCCGTCATTGTATCCGTATGCCATTCGAATCACCTTGCCTCATGTGTAACTTGTCTATCCTACATAAAAAGATGCACGACACATGGGTATGTGCGCCAAAAGCCTGATAAATGGTATGAACGTTGCCGCGCCGCGCGCCAAGCGTCACGGCAACAGGTATTCAAAAGCAGACAAGATGAAAGCGTCCAAGACGAATGACGTCTCCCGCCGTTCGTCCCAAAAACGGTGCCGCTCGTTTTGCAGTTCTGCCTTCGGTCGAGCTGCGAGCGGCGCTGCTGCGCCAAGGCCGTATCTTAAAGCCATGGAATAAAAGCGCGCGGCAAAACAGACCGCGCAAGGGGTGACGTCAAGGGGCGTCAAAAAGGAAAGGAGGGGAACAATGGCGGACAAGAACGCAGAAGTTGCAGTCGAGGATAACGGCGGCATGAAGAAAACGCTTTCGCTCTGGAACTTCTTCACCATCGGTTTCGGTGCCATCATCGGTACCGGTTGGGTTCTGCAGGTCGGTGACTGGATGGTCGTGGGCGGCGGTCCCGTTCCCGCTATGATCGCATTCCTCTTGGGTGCAATCTTCCTCGTGCCCGTCGGAGCTGTTTTCGGTGAGCTCACGGCTGCTATCCCCATCTCGGGCGGCATCGTCGAGTATGTCGATCGTAGCTTTGGCCGTACGCTGAGCTACATCACCGGATGGCTTTTGGCCCTGGGCAACGGCATCCTGTGCCCGTGGGAGGCCATTGCCATCTCGACCCTCGTGTCCGAGATGTTCGGTAGCCTGCCCGGTCTTGAGTGGCTGCGCGCCGTCAAGCTCTATACCATCCTGGGCGCCGACGTTTACCTGTTCCCGACGCTGATCGCGCTCGGCTTTGCAGCCTACGTCATCTTCCTCAATTTCCGCGGTGCCAGCTCGGCCGCCAAGCTCCAAGCCTTCCTGACCAAGGCCCTGCTCTGCGGCATGCTGCTCGCCATGGGCGTCTCGCTGTTCACCGGCTCGCCGGACAACGCCATGCCCGTGTTTTCCCAGGTCACCGGTGCTGGCGGCGGTAAGGCCGCTACCGAGGGCGCCAGCCTGTTCGCCGGCATCGTGTCGGTTCTGGTTCTGACCCCGTTCTTCTATGCCGGTTTCGACACCATTCCTCAGCAGGCTGAGGAAGCAGCCGAGGGCCTCAACTGGAACAAGTTCGGCAAGATCATCTCCCTGGCCCTGCTGGCCGCCGGCGGCTTCTACATGGTCTGCATCTATTCGTTCGGCACCATCCTCGACTGGCATGAGTTTGTTAAGAGCCCGGTTCCCGCGCTTGCCTGCCTCAAGGGCATCAACATGCTTCTGTACCTGGCCATGCTCGTCATCGCCACGCTTGGGCCCATGGGCCCGATGAACTCCTTCTACGGCGCCACGAGCCGCATCATGCTCGCCATGGGCCGTAAGGGCCAGCTGCCCGAGAAGTTCGCCGAGGTCGACCCCAAGTCCGGCGCTCCCAAGCTCGCCTGCGTTGTTCTGGGCGTCATCACCGTCATCGGTCCGTTCCTGGGCAAGAACATGCTCATCCCTCTGACCAACGTGTCGGCTCTCGCCTTCATCTTCTCCTGCGGCATGGTCGCCCTCGCTTGCCTGCGCATGCGCTTCACCGAGCCCGACCTGCCTCGTCCCTACGAGGTGCCCGGCGGCAAGTTTGGCATCGGCCTCGCCATCGGTGCCTGTGCCATCATCATCGGCCTGCTCGTGATTCCGTTCTCTCCCGCCTCCCTCAACATGGTGGAGTGGAGCATCGTGATCGGCTGGTTGGCTATTGGCCTGGCCCTCATGGCTTTCACCAATTCCCGCAAAAGTAACGCCTAGCCGGGGCGGATCGGGTGCGCGGGACCCTCTCTCCCGCGCACTGAACCCGGCACCATTTGGGTAGCTTTGTGAGGCCTTAACCCAACACGGCCTCGCCCACTATATGGATCCATAAGGAGGAACCATGTCCACTAAGTATGCAATCGTTGGCGGCAAGCTCATCGACGGTACCGGTGCCGAGCCGGTCGAGAACTCCCTCGTTCTCGTCGACGACAACGGCAAGATCGAGTACGCCGGCACTATGCAGGACCTTCCCGAGGGCGTTGAGGTTATCGACGCCGCCGGCAAGACCGTCCTTCCCGGCCTGATCGACACCCACCTGCACTTCTCGGGCAATCTGACCGACGATGACACCGATTGGGTCATGCAGCCGCTCCTCGAGAAGCAGGCTGTTGCCGTCAAGCAGGCCTACGACTGCCTCACCCACGGCCTTACCACCGTCTGCGAGATCGGCCGCTTTGGTATCCAGATCCGCGACTGCATCGACAAGGGCGTCTTTAAGGGCCCGCGCGTTCTGGCCACCGGCCTCGGCTTCTGCCGTGTTGCCGGTCACGGCGGTTCCCACCACTGCACCCAGGAGCTCAACAAGGAATCCCACCCCTGGGGCGACCAGGTCGACGGTCCTTGGGATCTGCGCAAGGCCGTCCGTCGTCGCCTGCGCGAGAACCCCGATGCCATCAAGATCTGGGCCACCGGTGGCGGCATCTGGCGCTGGGATTCCGGTCGCGACCAGCACTATTGCTCCGAGGAGATCCAGGCCGTGGTCGAAGAGGCAAAGATGGTCGGCATCCCCGTGTGGAGCCACTGCTACAACAACCACGCCGCCGCCTATGATTCCGTCCGCTTTGGCTGCGAGCAGCTGATTCACGGCTTCGATATTGATGAGCGCACCATGGACCTCATGGCCGAGCAGGGTACCTTCTTCACCCCGACGATCGCCTTCCTGCCCACCTGGTACGCCACCTATCCGCCCGTCTACGTCCCCGAGCTGCACGACAAGTACGAGGGCACCCTGGTCGAGAAGGAGCTGCAGCGCAACTACGACTGCCTGCGCGAGGCTAAGAAGCGCGGCGTCGTCATGACGATCGGCTCCGACTCCTTCTCCTTCGTCACCCCGTACGGCACCTGCTCCATCGAGGAGATGTACGAGTTCGTCGATAAGATCGGCTTCACCCCGGTCGAGACCATCACCTGCGCCACCCTCAACGGTGCCAAGATGTGCCACATCGAGGACGAGACCGGTTCCATCGAGGCCGGTAAGTGCGCCGACCTGCTGGTCGTCAACGGTGACGTCGCCGTCGACATCCACGTGCTCAACACCGACAACATGGACGTCATCATGAAGGACGGCTGGATTGTCGAGGCTGGCACCTTCGGCGAGGCAAACAAGTACAGCGCCTAAGCTACCGTTCATCGATGGCTTGATGTAAAACACAGTATTTGATGCATAATGCAATGGAGAGGGTCGCTTGCGGCCCTCTTTATTGCTATGGGGTGCGTCAGTAAGAAGGAGATGACGGTGGATCTCAATAGGCTGATTCTGGGCAAGAGCTACAACTCTACCAAGGTCTTTCGTACCGCTCAGCATGTGGTTCAAGCCATCTTGCTCGGTATTGTCGTTCCGCTGCTTATCCTGCTGCTCATCTGGGATCTAACCGATAATCCCAATCCCGTTCCGGCCGTTGTCGTCATTGCCGGCTTGGTCATGCTGTGCTTCTTCTTCTCGTACGTCTTTGTCGTTCCCGACGACCTCACATCGAGCGCAACCGACCGCACGCTCGCCATCGCTTCAAAAATATTCGCCTACACGTCGCGCGGCCTTACGCCCGAAGCTGCCCTGGGCGCCTCTAAGATCATCCTGTCCGAAACGATCGCCTCTGCCATCTGCTTTACCGACGGCAAGCAGGTGTTGGCAAGCTGGGGCGAGGACTCGGCAAAATGCCCCGCGGGCACCCCGGTGGTGCTGCGGACTACGCTCAACGTGATCAACAGCGGTGAGCAAAGCGTGTTCTCGCGCGATGCCTCGACCGAGACAGGTGGCTACTTTCCGCGCCTGCGCGCCGGTATTGTCGCACCGCTTACCGTGCGCGGGCATTGCGTGGGCACGCTCGAGCTGTATTATCCCCGTCTGAGCAGCATCGATATGCGCCAGACGGCGCTTGCCTCGGGCTTTGCCGACCTCATTTCCACGCAGCTTGCGAGCTTTGAGCTCGAGCGCCAGGACGAGCTTACGGCCCGCGTGGAGCTGCGCGCCTTGCAATCGCAGGTCGATCCTCATTTTCTGTTTAACACCATCAGCACCATCGTGTCGCTCGTTCGAACCGAGCCCGACAAGGCGCGATCGCTGCTGATCGACTTCTCCAACTACTACCGTCAGACGCTTTCTGATTCCGATACCCTCACAACGCTCGAGCACGAGGTGGAACAGGGCACTCGCTATATCAATCTTATGCAGGCTCGTTATGGCGACGGCCGTCTGCGCGTCTCGGTCGATATCGACTTTGAGGTGCGCGATTGCATGGTGCCGCCGTTTATCTTGCAGCCGTTGCTCGAAAACTGCATCAAGCACGCGCAGCGCGAGACCGAGCCGCTTTCTATTCATGTTAGGGCTTTCGAGACCGATGACGGTTTGGAGATCATCGTCGAGGACGACGGCATCGGTATGAGCGAAGAAGTCTGCGCGCATCTGTTTGAGCAACATCGCCGAGAGGAGCCCGAGAGCATTACCGCCGACGGCTCCGTCAAGCGAGGTTGCGGCCTGGCGCTCTTCAACGTGCTTCAGCGCATCCATTTCTTTTACGGAGAAGATTCCGGCATGCGCGTGAAGTCCCAGGAGGGCGTGGGAACGCAGGTCATCGTCGAGCTGAACGGCGAGCCGCATGAGCCGGCGCCGTTGACGGCGTAGCACGCGGTTGGATTGAGAGAAAAAGAGGGGAAGCACATATGTCCGAAGGCTGGAACATCTTGGTGGTTGATGACGAACCTCCCATTAGGGCTGAGCTACGCTATCTGTTGGAAAAGGATACGCGTGTGGGCCAGATTGCCGAGGCGGGCAATGTCACCGAGGCCGTGGAGTCGATTCTCTCGAACAAGCCCAACGTGTTGTTTTTGGACATCACGATGCCCGGCCGCTCGGGAATTGAGCTTGCCGAGACGCTGCAGAACCTAAAGACGCCGCCGGTGGTTGTGTTTGTGACGGCGTTTGCCGAGTTTGCCGCCGATGCGTATAACCTCGATGCGCTCGAGC
>USNA01000097.1 GCA_900555955.1 uncultured Collinsella sp.
TGTGCACCAATACCGGCGCACGGCATGACACGCACCCGTTTCTTTACCAAAAGTGCGAAATCCGCCCTTCGAGGCCCAAAAAATAAAGCCCAAGCGCTAGAAGTGTTCACCCGGTGGCAAACCCACACCTTAACCGACGCTGCTAAATCGTTTTAGCAAGAGCCAGATCGACCTGGTTTTCGGAAGTATGCGGCAAATTCTGAGACCTCCGAGCACACCCCGTTTTTTCGCAACAAAATGCCTGATAAACTAGCCTCAAAAGCCAGGTCTGCTCACAGGGTTCAGATTTTGCCGCATACTTCCGAATTGACGCTGGCATCGCACGATCCAAAAGCACATTTCGACCAGGAGGACGTCATGGACCTGACGCTGTGCGGTCAATCCGCTTTTTACTATCACCGTATCCCGCCGCAGGTATTAGGCCTTTACCCCGCCATTAGTCTTGGCAATATGGATCGCAGATGTTGCGGCCTCGGAAGTCATGCAGTTGTAAAAGACCTGCTTCACGCACCGCTTCACAGGCTTGTATTCACTCGAGCACAATCCGGGTCGCGAAGCCTGTTTAAATCGCACCTCCTGACCCAAGAGCCGCCTCCCGGGTCGTTTAGGCAGACTGAGCATGGGTTTGATGTCACGACCCCAGAGTTCACACTGCTCAACCTTGCTACGCAGGTCTCACGCAACCAGCTGCTTATGGCGTGTTATGAGATGTGCAGCTCATTCGCGGTGTTCACGCCTTGCAAACGTACACAACAGCAACTTGATGAGGCAATTTCCCTTAAGCTCATTCCACCCAACTGCGGCTGGAAGCGAGTTAACGACACCAAGGGCAATGACACCAACTTGTGGAAGCGCACTCCGCTTCTTACCGCAACGGATATCGCCGCGTTCGCCAAGCAGGCCGCAGGCCTGCGCGGCGTTAAACAACTGCGCTGGGCGGCCGAGCACATGACGGGGCAGACCGCCTCACCCTTCGAAGTACAGACCTCCATGCTTGTCTCGCTCCCCCGCAACGAGGGCGGCATGGGCATCAACATCGCAAACAACGTGCGCATCCCACTCAGCGACGCCGCACGTTCGCTGTATGACAAAACCTGCTGCTACGCCGATATCCTCATCGAAAGCAACACCAACAGCATGGGCGTCATCTTGGAATGCCAAGGCCGCTCCGCCCACGATGGCGAAGCCGCGAGCCTCTCCGATGCCGAGCGCGCCACCGCACTCACAAGCATGGGCTACGACGTCATCCAAATTACCTACGACCAGATTAAGGATAAGAAGAGCTTCGGCCATATCGCCGAACTCATCCATAAAAAGGCGGGGTTCCCCTACATCCCAAAGACCGATCAGGAACGTTCCACCGAAGATGCCCTGCGGCGGGAGCTGTTGGTCAATTGGGATGAACTGTTCACCGTTAAGCCGGCCCGTTAGCAGCTAGCGATCAGGGGCAGCGCGGGTGTGTCGGGAGCGGCCACGCGCTCGGCAAAGCCTGCCTCGGTTAGCTCGATGACCTCGGTAAACGTTGCATCGAAAAAGTCCTCGGTTAGCAAGCGATACGGCGGATGATCGGGCTCGCCGGGGTTTTCGCGTACAATCTCGTGCATAACGCCGATGGTCTTGAGCACATACTCCTTATGGATGGGATACTGACCAAAACGCGTCGCCGCAGTATACAGGCGATCGGTCGCGCGCGGAATTGAAACAATGCCGAGCGTCTTGCCAAACCAGTCAAAGTCGCCTTGCTTTTTAATGCGGAATTCCTCGCACGGCTTGCCGCCGTGCGCCTCCAGGTACTGATTCACGCGCGTATTCCATACGGTATCTGCCACCAGATGCGACCAAACGCCCAGCGTCAGATCGAGCAGCGACTGCGCCACGTCATCGGGCGCGAGCGAAAGCTCGCTAGCACCGGGACCGGCAACCGGCTCGGCGTCCTTGTAGCGTTGGGGATAATGCACCCGATTGAGTCGCTCGCGCTCCTCGGCGATCGAGGTCGCGGCAGCCGGCGTACCAACAGACGCCCCTTTGAGCAGCGGCGCCACATAGGTATCCCAGAACTCGTGCTCGCGCGGCTTAGGGATAGGCTCGGGGTTTGCAAAGTGCGTAATGCGATACGGAATGGGATCAGCGATGCCAGGGACCATATAGCCCACGAAGATATCCGGAACCACGCAGCCAAACAAAAAGGCATTGCGGTCGCGCACGCTATTGGCAAGCGCACCGGTGCGCTCCAGCAAACGCTCCGTCTGAGCGATATGAATGTTCCAGCTTGGCATAGCCACCCCCATAAAAACCTGGATAACTATACCATCACGGCAAAGCCGCGCGGGCGGCTACGCACGCTCTACGCAGCAACTATTCCGCAGCGCCGCTCTCGGTTCCATACGACGACACCGGCGCCTCGACCACATGGTGATATCGATCGATATAGATGGCGCGGGCACCCAGGCGCCGCACCAAATCCTGATGATGTGTGCTCATCAAGACCGTCTTACCGGCAGCAACATAGGCCAGTAGAAAGTTGACCACGATGTCGCACGAGTCCTCGTCAAGTCCGTTGGTAGGCTCGTCGAGCACCAGGATATCGGGGTTCATCGACACGACGGCAGCCAGCGCCACGCGCTTCTTTTGCCCGCCCGAAAGCTGATAAGGCGAGGCATCGACCAGATCGGCAACCTGAAACAGCTCCATGGCATCGCGGACGCGGCGCTCGAGCTCGTCTGCCGGAAGTCCCATCTGGGCGGGACCAAACGCGACCTCCTCGCCGACCGTGGCACAAAAGAGCTGCGCATCGGCGTTTTGGAACACAAAGCCCACGCGCTGATGGAACCGCTGGGCCGTCGCGGAATCCTTGAGATATGCGGCATCGACCGCATGCCCATCGAACAGGTACGCACCCGCGTCCGCGAGCTCAAGGCCGTTGATAAGACGCATAATCGTCGTCTTGCCGCAGCCGTTGGGACCGAGCAGAGCAACGAGCTCCCCACGGTTCACCTGCAATGAAACGCCGTCGACCACCGTATGACCCGCATAGGAAAACACCACGTCGCGAAACTCGATGAGCGGCGTGACCTCGGCGCCGGCAGCACCGCTCGCACCCATCGCGTTATTCGTATCGTTTGCCAAAACGTCGCCCTTCCCTACTCACATCAACGGTTCGACCGTCCGCGCTACAGCACCGCGCACAACACGGCGAGCAACGCCACAACGGCCGCGTAAACCGCATCGCGCCAGCCAAAGCCGCTCCGTGCAGGCGCCGGATACACGCCGGCGAAGCCGCGACACAGCATGGCCTCGTCCATCGCGCGGCTGCATTCCATCGCCTTGATAAACGTCATGCCCATGATACCCGCCAGCGAATCGGTGCGCGAAAAACCCGCAGGCGCGGAACCGACGCTGCGCAGCATGACCGATTCGCACAGATCGTGCGCCGTGCGTCCCAGCACCTCAATATGCTTGAGCGCCATATCAAACGTAAAGATAACCTCGTCGGGCAGGTGCAGCATTTTGAGCGCCGCCGACATGCGGCTCCAGGTGAGCGTCCACGAAACACCCAGCACCAGCGACACATTAATAAACGTCTTGAGCGCGATCTTGAGCATGGCGCCCATGGCAGACGCGCTCAGCAACAGGGCAGGCAGTGCCAGAACCACCGCAAGCCCCGTGGCGCCGAGCGCCGGTACAAAAGTCGCGCGCAACCCGCGCGCGGGGCGCACCGCGACCAGCACCAGCGCGATAGCCGCCATCAGCATCAGGTACAGCGGGCTCTGCGTCAGACACACGCACAGGACGCAGACGAACATCCCCACCAGGCGCACCGGAGCCGAAACGCAAGAAAGGGCGCGGTCGACCATCGACCCGCCCTCGTGCGCGCCTCCACCCAGGCGAACCCGCTCAAGCAGGCTCGCCAGGTGCAGGACGTTCTTTTGCATCACACGATGCCGAGCCCCCGCGGGCTCGTATCGCTGCTCGACTGCAAGCCAGCTAGGCAGCTCGACCATCTGCATTCGCTCAGTTTTCCTTAACCGTCAGCGAAACCAAGCGGAATACGATGGTGAGCACCGCCACGCCAATCACGCCCGAAAGGATATACATGGCAGCCTGGCCGCCAAAGCCAAGACCCTGTTCCTCGGAATAGGCCTGAAGATAATCGCCCGTGGGCAGTGCATCGGCAAAGGTCGGAGCATCGAGGCCGACCGAAGCCTGCAGGCTGTCATCGCCAGCCTCCTGAACGGCGGTCGCGGCGCCCTCGGCGTCCCACTCACCCCAGGCGTCACCCGTGGCCAGCAGGCCCAGCGGCGTGGCTACGACAAGCACGGCAACCAGGATGAGCGTGGGGACCAGCGAGGTCTTCTTGGCAGCAGCGCCCTCGGCGGCAAGCTGACCATCGGCGGCCTCGGGGCCGACGATAATGCTCGGCGCCGTCTTCTTAATGAAACCGTAGATGGCGGCCGTCGCCACGCCCTCGACCACACCGGCAACCAGCATATGCGGGACCAACATGGCCGGAATAGCCACGGACAGCGGGAAGGGGCAGTACAGCGGGGCGCCCGAAACGTTGGTGAAGAGCATCGGCTGAATACCGAACTCGATCGCCGCGCAGAGGGCCGCTACGCACAGACCGACCCAACCGCTCACGATGGCAGAAACCGAGGTGCCCCAGCTCTTGTCGTGCAGACGGCTGTTGAGCGCACGGAACACGATAGCAGCGACAAACGGCAGCACAAAGGCCATGTTAAAGCAGTTGGCTCCAAAGGACAGGATGCCGCCGTCGCCAAACAGCAGCGCCTGCAGCGCCAGCGCAACCGAAACCGCAATGGCAGCAGCCTCGGGACCAAGCAGCAGTGCGATGAGCGCGCCACCAACGGCGTGACCAGTGGTACCGCCGGGCAGCGGCACGTTGAACATCATGAGCAAGAAGGAGAATGCGGCGCAGATGCCCAGGAAAGCCATGTGCTCGCGATCGAGCGTGGCGCGCACCTTCTTGATGCAGTGGACCCAAACGGGCACCATCGCCACCGCCATGACGGCATCGGTCTGCGGGGACAGATAATTATCTGGAATGTGCATGT
>USNA01000098.1 GCA_900555955.1 uncultured Collinsella sp.
CGGTGCGGCGGGCCCCGCGTCCACTTCGGTCACCAGACCCGTCGCTGGAACCCCAAGATGAAGCCGTTCATCTTCGGTGAGCGCAACGGCATCTACATCCTCGATCTCAAGCAGACCATCCTTGACGCCGACCAGGCCTACACCTTCGTCAAGAACGTCGCCAAGGGCGGCAACGTGCTGTTCGTCGGCACCAAGAAGCAGGCTCAGGAGGCCGTCAAGAACGCCGCTGAGCGCGCCAACATGCCTTACATCAACCAGCGTTGGCTCCGCGGCGGCATGCTGACCAACTTCGTCACCATCCGCTCCCGCATCAACCGCATGGAGGAGCTCGAGGCCATGGTCGAGGACGGCCGCATGGCAGTGCTGCCCAAGAAGGAGCAGGCAGTGCTCGGCAAGGAGCTCGCTAAGCTCCAGACCAACCTCGGTGGCGCCCGCGACATGAAGGGTCTGCCCCAGGCTCTCTTCGTCATCGACACCAAGCGCGAGGAGAACGCCATCAAGGAGGCCCAGCGCCTGAACATCCCCGTCGTCGCCTTGATCGACACCAACTCCGATCCCGACGAGGTCGAGTACGGCATCCCCTGCAACGATGACGCCATCTCCGCTGTCACCCTTATGTGCGAGCTCATGGCCGACGCCTGCCTCGCTGGCTCCGGTAAGGAGCAGGTCTCCGAGGCCGAGATGGCCGCCGAGCCCAAGGCCGAGTAAATCAGTCCTATTTAAGTCTTTTTCATCTCTTTGAAAGGAACCACAATGGCCCAGATTACTGCCGCTATGGTCAAGCAGCTCCGCGAGATGACCGACTCCCCGATGATGGAGTGCAAGAAGGCTCTCGTCGAGGCTGACGGCGACATGGACGCCGCCGTCGACGTTCTGCGCAAGAACGGCCTCGCCAAGGCTGCCAAGAAGGCTGGCCGTGAGACCAACGAGGGCGCTGTCGCCGCGTTCGTCTCCGAGGATGGCAAGACCGGCGCTCTGCTCGAGCTCTCCTGCGAGACCGACTTCGTCGGCTCCAACGCCAAGTTCACCGGCTTTGCTTCCAACGTCGCCGAGGGTGTCGCCACCACCCCGCCGGCTGACGTCGACGCTCTGCTCGAGAAGCCGATGGGCGAGGAGACCGTTTCCTCCGAGCTCACCGAGATGATTCACATCATGGGCGAGAACATGAAGATCTCTCGTTTCGCCGCCCGCAAGGCCGAGAACGGCGCTCTTGCTTCTTACATCCACATGGGTGGTAAGATTGGCGTCCTCGTCGAGTTCGCCTTCGAGAAGGCCGAGACCGCTCAGGCTGAGTCCTTCAAGACCTTCGCTCACGACGTTGCCCTTCAGGTTGCCGCCGTCGCCCCGATCTGCGCTACCCGCGATCAGGTTCCGGCTGAGACCGTCGAGCACGAGAAGCAGATCTACATGGCTCAGGCTGCCGAGTCCGGCAAGCCCGAGGCCATTCAGGAGAAGATGGCTGTTGGCCGTCTGGAGAAGTTCTACAAGCAGTCCGTGCTCACTGAGCAGGAGTTCATTAAGGACAGCTCCCTCACCATCAAGAAGTACGCTGAGCAGGTCTCCAAGGAGCTCGGCGATACCATTACCGTCGTTGCCTTCGACCGTCTGGTCCGTGGCGAGTAAATAAGCTCTTGTAGCTGGTAATGAGCAGGCTGTGGGTTTTACTCACAGCCTGCTTTTTCATGGCTCTTATCAGAGCCTTTGCTATCATATTGAGAGTCTAATTAAAGGAGGATCGCTTTGTCCGACATCCGATATAAACGCGTGCTTCTGAAGCTTTCCGGCGAAGCACTGATGGGCGACGGCCAATATGGCATCGACCCCAAGATTACCGATCATCTTGCCAAGCAGGTCAAGGAGCTGCTCGCCGTTGGCCACGAGGTCGGCGTCGTTGTCGGCGGCGGCAACATTTTCCGCGGCATGGCCGGCGCTGCCGGTGGCATGGAGCGCGCCCAGGCCGACTACATGGGCATGCTGGCAACCGTTATGAATGCGCTCGCTCTGCAGGATGCCTTCGAGCACAACGATGTTCCCTGCCGCGTGATGAGTGCTATCCAGATGAACGAGATCTGCGAGCCCTATATTCGCCGTCGCGCCATCAACCACCTTTCCAAGGGCAACGTTGTTATTTTTGCCGCCGGTTCGGGCAATCCGTACTTTACGACCGACACTGCCGCGGCTCTTCGTGCCTGCGAGATCGGTGCCGAGATTCTGATTAAGGCCACCAAGGTTGACGGCATCTACGACAAGGATCCTGTCAAGTGCGCCGATGCCGTCCGTTTTGACAAGATTACCTACCACGAGGTTCTCGTCCGCGGTCTGCAGGTTATGGATTCCACGGCCACGGCACTGTGCCAGGATAACCGTATGCCGATTTTGGTCCTCAACATTGATGGCGAGGACACCGTCAAACGCGCGCTTTCGGGTGAGCCCGTCGGCACGCTCGTCTATCAGGAGGATTAAGCATGGCAGAGAACATCACCGCCCACATGGACAAGTCGCTCGAGTCCCTCAAGCACAACTTCTCCAAGGTTCGCACGGGCCGCGCCAACGCTAACATTCTGTCCGACATTTCGGTCGATTACTACGGTGTTCCCACGCCGGTTACCCAGGTTGCCGCCGTTAAGACCCCCGAGGCTCACATGCTGCTTATCGAGCCCTGGGACAAGGCGCTCGTCAACGCCATCGTGAAGGCTATCAGCGCTTCCGATCTGGGCATTACTCCCAACTCTGACGGTACCGTCGTGCGCCTGCCGTTCCCGGCTCCCACCGAGGAGCGTCGTCGCGAGCTCGTCAAGGAGTGCCGCGAGTATGCCGAGCAGGCCAAGGTTTCCATTCGCAACATTCGTCGTGACTTTAACAACAAGCTCGAGCGCGACGAAGAGCTCACCGAGGACGATGTCCGTCGCGAGCAGGCCAAGGTCCAGAAGTATACCGATGAGTATGTTGCCAAGGTCGAGGAGCTTTTGAAGGAAAAAGAAGCCGAGGTCATGGAGATCTAAGGTGCAATACGACGAGAACAAACTGGTCGAGTACTTTGCCGACGCCCCTGCGGGCGTCGGTTTTTCCGACCTTGACCTCAATAAGATCCCGCATCATATTTCGTGCATCATGGACGGTAACGGTCGCTGGGCCACGGCGCGCGGTCTTGCCCGCACCGAGGGACACAAGGCCGGTATCGTCTCCCTGCGCGAGATCATTACCGCATGCGTGCGCTTGGGCGTCGACGTCCTTTCGGCCTATGCGTTTTCCACCGAAAACTGGAATCGTCCGCAGCATGAGGTCAACGTTTTAATGCATCTGTTTGCCAAGACGTTTATCGATGAGCTGCCGCTGCTTAAGCGCGAAAACGTGCGCGTTGTCTTTTTGGGCGATATTTCCGCACTGCCCAAGAAGACCCGCGATGTCTTTGAGCGGGGTCTTGCCGAGTGTGCCGACCACACCGGCATGACGCTGGCGCTTGCCGTCAACTACGGCGCCCGTGCCGAGATCACCCGCGCTGTCCGTCAGATCGCGCTCGATGCCGCTGCCGGAAAGATCGATCCCGCCGCTATTGACGATGATATGGTTGCTTCGCACCTGTACACCGCTGGGCTGCCCGACCCGGAGCTTGTGATTCGAACCTCCGGCGAGCTTCGCCTTTCGAACTATCTGCTGTGGCAGGTTGCCTATTCCGAGTTTTATGTCACCGATACCTATTGGCCCGACTTTGATCGTTGGGGTCTTGTCAACGCCATTTTGGCCTATCAGGGCCGCGACCGTAGGTTTGGTGGACTGAGCAAGACCGAGGAGGCTTAATCGTGTCCGATCGTCCCAAGGCGTCTGCTCCCAAGGCGTCAACTCCCAAGGCGCCTGCCGCCAAAAGCGGCGCGGCTGCGACTTCGTGGCTGGCCGGCTTTATTACCCGTGCCGCTGCAGGTATCGTCTACGCCGTTGTATTTATTCTCTGCCTGGTTTTGGGTATCGTTCCCACCGCCATCTTCGTCTCCGTCATGAGCGGCCTGTGCTGCTTTGAGTTTTTCCGCATGACGAAGCTCGATGGCAAGGTGGCCAACGAGCGCCTGGGTATCGCTGCCGCCGTGCTCTTTCCGCTCTCGGCACTGGGCGACTCGCTGCTGTTGAATGCCCTGCTTTTTGCTCTGATGCTTGCGGTGGGCATTTGGTATGTCTGTTCGTCGCGTACCCGCATATCCGATGTGGCTGTGACACTCATGGGTCCCATCTACACCGGTTTTATGCTGTCGGCCATCGTGCTGCTGCGCGATGCCGTGCCCGGTTTCGCCGGCGCCCTGCTTTCGGTGGGTGTTTGCGCGTCTCTCTGGGTCTCCGATTCGTTTGCCTACATCGTGGGCAGCCGTATCGGCAAGCACAAGATGGTCCCTAAGATTTCTCCCAAAAAGAGCTGGGAGGGCTTTGTCGGCGGCATCTTGGGCTCGGTTCTTATCTGGCTCATTTTGTGGGCGACGCATTTTTATAAGCTGAGTTTGCCCTACGCACTGCTGTGCGGCGTGGTTGTGTCCATCCTGGGCGTTATCGGCGACCTTATTGAGTCACGCATCAAGCGTGGCGTGGGCGTCAAGGATTCCGGCAACCTTATCCCGGGCCATGGCGGCATGCTCGACCGTAGCGACTCGCTTATCTTTGGCTGCATTACCGCGCAGCTGCTTTTGATGATCGGAGGCGTGCTGTAATGGCCTTTCAGACGACGTACGGCCCCGATGGGCGTCTTCGCGTTGCCATTCTGGGCTGTACGGGCTCTATCGGCACGCAGGCACTCGATGTATGCCGTCAGCATGCCGATCGACTGCAGGTGACGGCGTTGTCCGTTAACTCCAGCACTTCGGAGCTCGTTGCCGCCGCCCGCGAGTTTTCGGTCCCGGCCGTTGCCGTGGCCGACACCACCCACGGTGCGGACGCTGTACTGCAGGAGCTGCCCGAGGGCACCGAGCTCGGTGTTGGTGCGCAGGCGGTTTGTGAGCTCGCGCGTCGCGATGTCGTCGACTGTGTCCTTGTTGCCATTGTGGGCGCTGCCGGGCGCGAAGGGAGCGCATCGGCGC
>USNA01000099.1 GCA_900555955.1 uncultured Collinsella sp.
TCAAGCACACCCCCCTCGGCCAGAAGCTCATCGAGACGTTCCTCCACCAGTGCGCCGGCCTGCCCGACAACTGGGACGCCTCCTCCATCATCGAGGACCAGGTCGCCAAGATCCGCGAGAAGGTCGGCGACGCCGAAGTGATCTGCGGCCTGTCCGGCGGTGTCGACTCCGCAGTCGCCGCCGCCCTCGTCCACAAGGCCATCGGCGACCAGCTCACCTGCGTGTTCGTCGACCACGGCCTGCTGCGCAAAGGCGAGGTCGAGCAAGTCAAGCACGACTTCGTCGCCGCCACCGGCATCCGACTGATCACCGTCGACGCCGCCGACGACTTCCTCGAAGCGCTCAAGGGCGTCTCCGAACCCGAGCGCAAGCGCAAGATCATCGGCGAGAAGTTCATCCGCACCTTCGAGAAAGCCCAGCGTCAGGTCCTCGAAGAAGCCGGCGCCCGCGGCAAGGAAGTCAAGTTCCTCGTGCAGGGCACCCTCTACCCCGACGTCGTCGAATCCGGCGGCGGTGACGGCGCGGCCAACATCAAGTCCCACCACAACGTCGGAGGGCTCCCCAAGGACATCAAGTTCCAGCTCATCGAACCGCTGCGCACCCTCTTCAAGGACGAGGTGCGCGCCATCGGCACCGAGCTCGGCCTGCCCGACGAGATCGTCTGGCGCCAGCCCTTCCCCGGCCCGGGCCTGGGCATCCGCATCATCGGCGAAATCACCAAGGAACGCCTCGACCTGCTGCGCGAGGCCGACGCCATCGCCCGCGAAGAACTCTCCCGCGCCGGCCTCGACCGCGACATCTGGCAGTGCCCGGTCGTGCTACTCGCCGACGTTCACTCGGTGGGCGTCCAAGGCGACGAGCGCACCTACGGCTCCCCCATCGTCCTGCGCCCGGTCAGCTCGGAGGACGCCATGACCGCCGACTGGTCGCGCGTGCCCTACGACGTGCTCGCCACCATCTCCACCCGCATCACCAACGAGTGCCACCAGATCAACCGCGTGGTACTGGATTGCACTAGCAAACCCCCAGCAACCATCGAGTGGGAATAGTAGATAGCCCTTTGCGAGGGAGGTCGGAAACAGCCTCCCTCTTTTTTTTATTTACATGCCATGGGTGTCTGCGGACTGTGGTGTATATGGTATATACAAGCCAGCTACGCAATCTCTCAAGCTGTTTAGCTGGGATAATTGTTTACTGGTACGTTTTAAAGTGCTTTCAATTACCGAAGCAACGCCATCAATTCATTTCAAATTAATGCTGACCGGCAGATTGCTTTTGCTCGCAAGGGATCGCTCAGGTTGGTACTCAAATTGTACTCACGACGTTTTGAGTATCGATTGGCTGGTGTTCATAGACGTCGGAAATGAGTACTGACTTCGGGGGTTTCGTTATCGCATATTGCATTTAAACCCAAATAGAGGCGCTCTTCATTAGGCATAATGCAAATGAGGAGCGCCTCTGGGTTATTGCTTGCTGTTGGTGCAACGCCGTCCAATGCGTGTCTTGGGTGGATGCCCGCCAAGCAAGCTAGGCTCGTCGTAAGCGGAGGCGACGTGGGCGCGGGTTCGTGGCCGTGCACGAGCTGTTGGTTTTACGGGTTCTTGGCGCTTGCGCCGGTGGATGGCATGAGCGCGTTGTGGCGCACGGCGCGAATGTAACACGCGTTCAACTCGCGTTCGGCGCTGAAGGAGGCCACAGCCGTCACTTCGCGGGAGTTGTCGTTGAGCGGTGTTATCGCTTCGGGCACGTTCCGTAGCCTCAAGGTACTTATGAGCGGAAATGGGGCCAAATGAAGCTCGGGCATCAGCTTCGCGACGACGGGGATGGACGCCGTGGGGACGTCGGGGCATCTGAAGACAAGACAGTTGGTTGGATATGCCGAAAAGACGAACGAGCTGAATGGGAGAGTGCTACAATAGCCTAAACGGGAGTCATTAGTGAAAGTGTGGATACCATGAGACACGTATTCAAGGGCAAAAAGCTCGGCTGGGGCGATGATAAGACCGAGGGCGTTTGGTTCGATGCTGACCACTACACCAAAGAAGAGGCTGAGGCGGAGTTCAAGCCTTATCAAGGGGTTACTCAGAGAGGTTATGACTACACTGGGTACGAGTATGATGGGGAACGCTATCACCATTACACCTACCTTGGCGAATTCGAGGATGATGATATGCCTACCAGTGATGCCGACCTTTGGAATCGAAAATAGGCATTTTCCTTCCATATAGCCATCGGTGGCCCCGGCGCTTTGCTGTTGATTGCTTTTCGTTCTCCCCTATTAAAGAACAGTGTGGAGCAACGAGAAGCGCACTTCCTTTGTGTTGTGGCTTGATGGCCTTGTGGCAGTTCCAGCATGTTTGAGGCATATTGGTGAGCCGGTACATGGCGTCGCGGCTGATGCGCAGCATCGCGCACGCCTCGTCGGCGCCGAATATCGCGTTGGTCGATGCGATGAGCCTCATCTGGCTCCTGCTAATGCTCTTGGTCATGGTCGTCCTCGAGCTCCTCTCGTCTCGAGGCTCCCTCGCGTGCCCGGCCGCGGGCGGCTCCCGGGGCGGTCGCCGTCGTCATTTCCTGCCGCCCCTCGACTCGATGTAGGCGTCCACCGACGCCCTCGAAACCAGGAGCTTCCTTCCGAGCCTGTACGAGTCGATCTCTCCCGGCCAGATGAGGTCGTATGCCTTACTCCGGCTCGCCCCCATGTACTCCCGCATCTCGATCACCGTCATCCACTCGTCGCGGCCCCGGTTGCCCTCGGGCGCGGCGCATTTCGTAGCGTGCGCCATGGTTGCCTCCAATCTTTCCGCGCGATACGTCTGCGCGGTCCTGTGTGCGTTTACGTCTGCGCGACGATTGAACCGCCTGACGGCGATTGACACGCCCGACAGGAGCGGAGATGGGTCGAGGTGGGTCGAGCTGGTCGGGCCTTCACGAAACGGCCATGAGCCGTACGCCTTAGCTGGCAGCTAAGTCCCCGAAAAGCAAAAGGCGCCCGTGCGGGCGCCTGCCTAGGATCGAAGTTCGTTCAGTTGTGTTCGGAATGCTCGTCTTCCGCGGTGCTGTCGTCCGGGGTCCGGCATCTGTCGTTCGTCTCTTCTTTCGTGTTTGATGTTGCGTGTTCTGCGAGCGACCTTTCGAGGGCCTGCCGGCCCGTTGCCCCAGATGCACCCGGGTAAATGGTATCCATCCGTTGGACACGGCCTGCTGCGGTTGTAATTTCGGACGAGCGAAAGCAGACGAACGGCGCGAGAGGTTAGCGCGGCCTGCGGCTGGCCATGCGGTTTGGGCCGCGGAAAGACGAGCCATACCCGGAGCATCAATGGAAACAGGCGCATCGGGCGTTCAATCTACCTGTATAATGGCGGCATGTTGTTCGGGAAGGAGTTCTTCTTATGGAGCAGGCACTATCTGCCCTGGGCGGTGCTGTCCAGGGCGTTCACCCCTTCGTTATCTATCTTGCGGGCATTAATGCCCTCACGTTCATTCTCTTCGCGATCGACTACGCGATAGCCCGTTACAACCAGGACGAGGATACCGGCCTCATGGACGGCAGGATCTTGACCCTGTTCGCCGTAGCGGGCGGCGCCCTGGGGATGCTCCTTGCCCTTATGATCTTCACCAGGAACCACATGAACAAGCACAACATCGCCTGGTGGTTCAGCGCCATAGTCTTCTTGATTGTGTGGGTGCTTGTCGTGCTCGTTTGGGCCGGAGTCATCGTCGTCGATCTGGAACCGGGCGCTTCGTTCAACGCGCCCGTCATCGTCGCTCTCGGTGCATACCTTCTCGCCATCAACGTCATCACGTTCGCCGTTTTTTGCCTGGACAAGAAGAGGGCGATTGACCGCGGCAGCAGGTTCCCCGAAGCCACCTTGCTTGGTCTCTCGCTCGCGGGAGGGGCCCTTGGAGGCATCGCCGGGATGCGCGTCGCCCACCATAAGACGTCCAAGTGGTATTTCGCGGTGGGGCTGCCTGCCTTCATCATCCTCCACGTCGCGCTGTTTCTTCTTGCCCACGGCGCTGGGCTTGTTTAGGGGGACCTTGAACGGAATCTTTGGTCAACATCCTGACGACCCTATTTCCCGCTTTTGCTTTTCTCGGCATCATACTGTTCGCATGCGATAGGCAGGATAAGCGGAAGATCGAGCTCGAGAAGGTCAAGGCAAAAGCCGAGTGGGACCGTGCGAGCGAGTGTTTCAGGGACGATGTGACCCAGGAGGGGTTCGAGGAGATCGTCGAGGCTACGGGGTGATCCGTCAAAAGGCTCGAGTCCCTTTCCGTGAACGGGCACAAGGTTTACGGGACCGTCGCTTCGCTCAGCGGCATCAGTTCGTGGAAGTTCGTGATCGACTTCGACTACAAGGGCCACCTCACGAGCGACTACACCGTAGCGAGCTCTAACGACGGCTCGGGCATAGCCGAACGCGTGGCAGACCGACCGCCAAGAGGATTAGGTCTTGGACGCCGACGGACCGCATAGTGCGCGCGGCTTTCTGCCCCTATTGCGGTGTCAAGGCGTCCGGTGAAGCAGCGTTCTGCTCTTCCTGCGGGGCTAAGCTGCTGCACGTGCCGAAAAGGCCGTAGCTGGGTTTGCCCGGGGCATCTGACGGCAGGGCGAGCTAGCGTCTCCGAAGAAGCGCTCCCATTTGGGGACGCTTCTCGGATTCTTGGGTTTCTTCCTTTGGGGCCATTTCTTCTTCGCACTTTCCGATGATCGCTGTAGCCTCTTCGGCGGTTATCTCCTCGAGCTCCCGGTACTTACCCACAGCGATGCCGTCAAGGGCCCCTCCCGCGCAGCGAGCCCCCTGTGGGAAACCGTTCCCCGATGGCGAGCCGTCTTTCTAGAGAAACTTCTTGCGTGTCTCCTTAAATATGCCCTTCTTGAAATCGGACCATTTGCCGAAGAACTTCTCGTCCGTCGCGGTGGCTGTATGCTCCGCGTATTTGATCGCCGTGAGTTCCATGGTGCAGATGTAGTCCGCCGCCTGCGAAAGCCGGTACTCGGAGGGCTGCGCCGATCGGTAGACGACGGCGTCCTTCGAGAGGACTTGAGGAC
>USNA01000100.1 GCA_900555955.1 uncultured Collinsella sp.
TACAGGTCCACGGCAAGATCGTCTTCCTGCGGGTCGAGGGCGTCCATAACGAGCTCAATCAAAATCTCGGCGCCCTTGGTATTGACCTGGAAAAAGGATGGGGCGGACAGGCGCATCTGGCCGTCAGCGATGTTCTCGGTCCACGAGCCCTCTCCAGCGAGCATCTCCACCTTGGAGACACGGCGGGCTTTCTTTTCGCCCTTGCTCATTACACGCACGATGCTCGTGGGATGAGCGGCATCAGCCAGCACGCGGGAGACCTGCGAGCGCGGGAAGGAGCCTGTGGGTGTCCAGAGTGCGACCTCGAGTGCCTTGGTGCGGCGCGAAGCGCGAATGCCCACGCGCTCGAGGCCCAGGTCGTGGCTGCCACTCAGATAGTTGAGCGCGCCGACGACCGATTTCAGCGCCTTGGGAAAACGCTTATCGAACAGCGGGCACGCATCGACGGTCACGATCTTACTGGGATCGACGCCGTGCATGCCAAGGCGCACACGTCCGTTAACGAGGGCGGGCTCCAGCTCAATCTTATTGCGGTAGCCCCAGTCGTCCTTGGTGTGGCGGATAGGCTGGACAAGTTCGTTGACCTGGTCAGGGGTGAACTTGCCAATGCGCTCGAGCGTGGAGCGCAGGTTTTGCTCTTTGGCGGAAAGCTGAGCGGTGCGCGAGAGGTTGCCCCACGAACAACCGCCGCAGATGCCCACGAAGGGGCAGGGCGGCTGAATGCGATCGGGGCTCGGCTCCAGAATCTCGGTCGTGCGGGCACGCATAAACGATTTGCCGTCCTGCACGATCTCGGCTTCGACGGTGTCGCCCGTCACGGCGCCTTGCACAAATGTGGCCTTGCCGTTGTCGGCATGTGCCAGACCGTCGGCGCCGTAGGTCATCGATTCTATGGTGAGCTTCATATTCCTGCCTGTCATTCGCGGTTTTGTCCGCAACCATGGTAGCAGGGAAAAGCACCCCGTATCTGGGGCATTCCTCAAATACGGGGCGCTTCTACAAACGTCTATTTCGTCTTGCCGGTAATGAGCGTTTTAAGGCCTAGGCCGATCAGGCCCAAGCCCATGCGCACGCGGCCGGGACGATGTCGCTCGATGGCCTTGGCTTTGCCAGCGGGCTTCTTGTGACGCGCGTTGCCCTCGGGGGTTGTTGTGGGTGCCTGAGGTTGGGCTGCGGGAGCAGGTTCGGGCTCGATAACGGTTGCTCGGACTTTCTGGACCTCGGGAGCGGCCGGCTGCGGCTCGGGCTCAGGCTGGGATGCGAGCGCGGGTTCTGCCTCGGTGTCGGCCTCGGCGTTGCGATACGCGCGCTCCAGCAGAGCTTCCTGCGAGTTGAAGGGCTTCTCGTCCTCTTTGCGCTCCATCGGAACCCAGGTGCCGTCACTCGTCAGACTGCGTGCCTTCACGTTGTCGCGCAGCTGCATGCCCATGTACTCGTGCACCAGGGCGCGGCAGGTGGGGTCGAGCACGGGGAAGGCGATCTCCACGCGGTGCTCGGTGTTGCGCGTCATCATGTCTGCCGAGCTCAGGTAGATCATGTCCGAGTCCACGCCAAAGGCATAGACGCGCGCATGCTCCAAAAAACGTCCGACGATGGAGCGCACGTGCACGTTCTCGGTCTTGCCCGGAATACCGGGCTTGAGACACGAGATGCCGCGGATGATCATGTCCACGCGCACACCGGCACACGATGCCTCGGCGATCTTATCGATAACCTCGCGGTCGGTCAGCGAGTTGAGCTTAAAGAACACGCGGGCGGGCTCGCCGACAAGGGCGCGCTGAATCTCGCGGTCCAGGCCGCGCATGATGAGCGGTTTCAGTCCGACGGGCGCCACGCCCAGGAAGCGGTAGTCGCCGCGCAGGTTGCCCAGCGACAGGTTGCGGAAGAACAGGTTGGCGTCCTCGCCGCTACCGGGATGGGCGGTCATGAGCATAAAGTCACTGTAGAGCTTGGCCGTCTTCTCGTTAAAATTGCCGGTGCCCAAAAGCGTGAGGCGCGTTAGCGCCATGCCCTCGCGATAGGTGAGCTGGCAGATCTTGGAGTGGCACTTAAAGCCCTCGGAGCCGTAGATAACGGTGCAGCCGGCCTCTTCCAGACGCTCGGCCCACTCGATGTTGTTCTGCTCGTCAAAGCGTGCGCGGAGCTCCATGAGCACCGTGACCTCTTTGCCGTTTTCGGCAGCATCGATGAGCGACTCGCACAGGCGGCTCTGTTTGGCCACGCGGTAGAGCGTGATGCGCAGCGAGATGCACTCGGGGTCGTAGGCTGCCTCGTGCACCAGGTCCAGGAACGGATTCATGGCCTCGTAGGGATAAAAGAGCAGCTTGTCGCCCTGCAGCACTTGCTCGCGAATGGAGCGGGACATATCGATGGTGGGGTTGGGCTGCGGCTTAAACGGCGTAAAGAGCAGCTCGTTGCGTAGATGCTCGGGAATCTTGCCCTCAATGCCAAAGACGTAGCTCAGGTCAAGGGGGATATCGCAGGTAAAGACCGAGCGGCGAGAAAGCTCGAGCGCCTTGCGGATGGTCTTGAGCGTTGGCTTTTCGAGGGAGCCCGATACGGCGAGCACCACCGGCTGCAGGCGCAAGCGCTTCTTGAGGATGCGCTTCATGTGCTGGCGGTAATCCTCTTCCTCCTCGACGCCCTCGCCGTCCGGGTCGATATCGGCATTACGGGTGACGCGGATCAGCGCGCGATCCAGCGGCTTATAGGAGCCAAAGCAGCTATCCAGGCAGGCGAGGATGACGTCCTCGAGCAAGATGTAGGAGTAGGTGCCGGTGGGCGAGGGGATCTCGACCACGCGGTTCATCGAGGTGGGAATCTCGATAAGGCCCAGCAGGCTCTCCTCGTCGGTGACGCCGTCCAGGCCACAAGCCAGATAGAGTGCGCCGTTGCGCAGGTTGGGGAAGGGGTGGCGCGGGTCGATGACCAACGGCGAGATGACCGGCGACACGTAGGCTTGGAAGTAGCGGGTTACGAAGGTGCGCTCCTCGGGCGTAAGCGAATCGATGCGGGCGCGGTGAACGCCCAGAGCGTCGAGCTTGCCCTCGATGCTCTTAAAGATGGACTCCCAACGGGTAAGGAGCCCGGGCAGCTCTTCCATGACGGCATCGACCTGTTCGGAGGCGGTCATATTGCTCTTGTTGTCGACAGGCTGTTTTTTGAGCTCCGCCAGATCGGACAGGCCGCCCACGCGCACCATAAGGAATTCGTCGAGGTTGGACTCGAAAATCGACACGAACTTTAGACGCTCGAACAGCGGAACGGTCTCGTCGAAGGCTTCGTCAAGCACGCGGTTGTCAAAGCGCAGCCAGCTAAGCTCTCGGTTTTGCGTGTACGAGAAGTCGCGCGGCGGCTTGCGCAGCTTGGCGACCTTTTGCTTCTTTTCGATTTTGCTCGGCATATGCATCTGTCCGTTCAGTCCCTGCGGGGGACGGTAGCTAACACTATTCCCTATTGTCTCAATTTAGTCGACCTATGGCGTGGACGCATCGCGCGAACGGTATCTTTACCTACTTCTTACGCTGACAAGTCATAGGACTGACGCCCTGCTCGTTCGCAAACGATCCATATCCTCACTCAACTGGTGAGAATGTATGAATAAGAATGATAGCAAGCTGAATATAATCGAATGTAGGTCGAATCGAGGGCAAGCGTCATTTATATGCAGAAAACCGTTTTCACTATGCAATTTTGAATCATGGATTACTTTGAGTGTTCAAGCTTGATTTCCTAGAAAAATAACGTTTACCTAGGGAAATCTGCTTTACGAAACTGAAGTGCATCATGGGAAATCATATGCGATATACCGTTCATCGTACTTTGCTGACCGTTCGGGGGCGAGGTAGCATTACGAATGGAATTTGGATATAACTAGAGCTGTCAGCAAGCAGCGTCCCATATGGAGGGGCGCTGATACATTCGGCCAGTAAGGCCCGAAAGAAAGGTAGGAGGCCATGACGAAAGGTCTGCACGTGCCTTCCGAGATCGGCAAGCTCAGGAAGGTCTGCCTGCACCGTCCCGGCGACGAGCTCCTCAACCTGCCGCCCGACGAGCTCGAGCGACTCCTGTTCGACGACGTCCCGTTCCTGGAGGTCGCGCAGCGGGAGCACGACACCTTCGCCCAGATCCTGAGGGACCAGGGCGTCGAGGTGCTCTACCTCGAGAACCTCGTCGCCGAGGTGTTCGACCAGGTCCCCGGCGCCCGCGCCGAGTTCACCGACCAGTACATCGCCGAGGCCGGCATCCGCGGCCAGCACATGCCGCAGATCGTCCGCGAGAAGCTGGACTCCATCGAGGACAACCTCGAGTTCGTCAAGAAGACCATGGCCGGCATGACCAAGGCCGAGATCGACATGCCCCTCACGGCGTCCACGACCCTCGACTCCCTGGTCAACTCCGAGTCCGAGTCCGACCTGATCATCGACCCGATGCCCAACCTCTACTTCACCCGCGACCCGTTCGCGGTCGTCGGCGAGGGCGTCAACCTCAACCGCATGTACTCGGTCACCCGCAACCGCGAGACCCTGTACGGCAAGTACGTCTTCAAGTACCACCCCGACTACAAGGACGTCTCGCTGTACTTCCGCCGCGACTGCCAGTTCCACACCGAGGGCGGCGACGTGCTGAACATCAACGAGAAGACCCTCGCCGTCGGCATCTCCCAGCGCACCCAGGCCGCCGCGATCGACGTCATGGCCCAGAACATCTTCTGGAACTCCGACTCCAAGGTCGAGCGCATCCTGGCCTTCGACATCCCGGTCTCGCGCGCCTTCATGCACCTCGACACGGTCTTCACCCAGATCGACGTCGATAAGTTCACGATCCACCCCGCCATCATGGGCACCCTGCGCGTCTACGAGCTGACCGCCGGCAAGAACCCGGGCGACGTGAACATCCGCCTGATCGAGGACACCCTCGAGCACGTCCTGGAGGACGCCACCGGCGTCGACCAGGTCAAGCTGATCCCCTGCGGCGGCGGCGACCCGCACGCGGGCCCCCCTAATGGCAG
>USNA01000101.1 GCA_900555955.1 uncultured Collinsella sp.
CAGGCGTTATAGGAGCCGGCACAATAGAGGCCCTTGCTGCTCTCGATGCAGGCGATGGCGGGAGACCAGCGAGGGTCAACACCGGTGTTCCAGGCTGCCACGGCAAAGTTGTAACCCTGGCCTGCCATGGGGGAGCCGGCGAGGTAGTTGTCGATGCGACTCGTCCACTCGTTGATAAACGAGTCGTAATCGGAGTTGCCGGTATTGGAGTTGTTCACCGTGGTGTCGATGGTGGTGTTGGCGTTATTGGCCTGGCTGTTGGAGTTGTTGCCGCTCACGCCCTCGCCCGAGAGCTTCTCGGCGGCAGCGGCCTTGTCGGCCTCGAGCTTGGCCAGCTCGGCGGCATTCTCCTGCTCGGCCTTTGCCTGGGCTTCGCTGCGAAGCTGCTGGGCCTGTGCCAGTGCGTCCTCGGCGGTTTTCTGCTCGGTCTCGAGTTGGGACTTGGCCTGCTCGAGCTCGGTCTTGTTCTGCTCGAGCTCGGTCTGCATCTTGTTGAGCTCTTCGATCTCGTCGACGCTCGAGCTCGTGATCTGGTTGGTGTACTTGCAGGTGGTGATGAACTCGCCCAGGCTCTGCGCGTTGACCAGGAAGCTCACGATGGGGTTGGTGCCCTTCTGGTACTTATACAGATCGCGCATGGCGGAGCTCGCCTTGGCCTGTTGATCGGGAAGTTCGGCTTCGATCTTCTCGATGCTTGCCTCGTTAGTGTCGATTTGCTTCTGCAGATCCTCGAGCTTGGTGCGGGCTTCGTTGTAGGCACTCGTGGCGGTTTCGATTTTCTGCTGGGCAGCGGAAAGCTGATCCTGCGTTGCCTGTGAGGCGGCATAGGCTGCGACGGGGGAGAGCATCGGCGCGGCCGTCAGTGTAACGGCGAGCGCGGCACTCGTGATGATACGAGCCGGCTTCGACGCGATGAGCGCTGCGGTGCGATGGTTCGAATGCTGCATCCAGTCCCTCTGCAATCAATCGTAGGTTATAGTTCGAAAGGTATTCTACTACTGCTTTCGACCTCAACTTGAACCTTAAAGGTTCTAAAGGGTCAAGTTGAACTTGAGGTTTTGGCCTTGACCTGCAGTTATAGTGAATTGTTAAGAAACCATAGAGTTCAACTTTAACGTTACGGAACCCTGCGGGCTTGATCATAAGCGCCTGCTTGCCATAGATATGGTGGAACTTTGGGAAGCGGCGGTTTGGCACGCTAGAATAAACCAGTTGCATAGAGACCGCCCATCGTACGGGCAGTTGATGATAGGAAGTTTCCATGGCATTGCAGTTTACAGAGCGCGAGTTTATACCCGTGCTGCTCGGCGGCGATATCAACGCCTATTCGGTGGCGCGCGCCTTCTACGAGGAGTATCAGGTCAAGAGCCTGGTCTTTGGCAAGTATCAGACGGGTCCTGCATACCGCAGCCAGATTATCGACTATACGCCCAATGTGGATATCGACACCATGCCGGTCATGATCGAGACCGTCAACGGCATTGCACAGGCTAATCCCGATAAGAAGATTATCCTCATGGGCTGCGGCGATAACTACGTCGCGCTTGCCGCACAGGCTCAGGATGCCGGCCAGCTTGCCTCCAACGTTATCGCGCCCTATGCGCCCTACAGTATGCTCGAGCAGTGCCAGAAGAAGGAGATCTTCTACGAGCTGTGCGAGAAGCACGGTGTGCCCTATCCGCACACGTTTACCTTTACCATGGCGATGCTCAACGCCCAGGGCGAGGCTTCCGCCGAGGTGCTCGACCAGATCGACTTCCCCTTCCCGATGATCCTGAAGCCCTCTGACGGCATCATGTGGTGGGAGCACGAGTTCGAGGGCCAGAAGAAGGCCTACGAGATTGCCGATCGCGCCGAGCTGGAGCAGGTCATTCGCGATGTGTACGCTAGTGGCTACACCGATGACCTCATCTTGCAGGACCGCGTGCCCGGCAACGACGAGTACATGCGCGTGCTTACCAGTTATTCCGACCGCAACGGCAAGGTTCGCATGATGTGCCTGGGCCACGTGCTGCTCGAGGAGCATCAGCCCCATGGTGTCGGCAACCATGCATGCATCATTACCGAGCCTAACGATGAGCTCATGGGCGGCGTGCGCAAGTTGCTCGAGGACCTTAAGTTCACGGGCTTCTCCAACTTCGACGTCAAGTACGACCAGCGCGATGGTTCGTTTAAGTTCTTCGACTTCAACACGCGTCAGGGCCGCAGTAACTACTACGTCACCAACAGCGGCTTTAACGTTGCCAAGTACGTGGTGGATGAGTACGTGTACAACCGCCCGTTTGAGCCTGAGTTTGTGACGGCGCAGGACGAGGCGCTGTGGATGGTCGTCCCCATGGGCGTCGTTGACAAGTATGTCAAGGACCCCGAGCTGCGTGCGAAGGCGCATCGTCTGACCAAGGAGGGCAAGGCTGCCGACCCTTCGTTTATGAAGGGTGATTTTGTCTTTAACCGCTGGTTGCGCATGTGGCACACCAAGCTGCGTCACTTTAAGCTGTTCAAGACGTATTACAAGTAGATGAGCGCGGCGCCCGCCCGGTTTGCATCGGACGGGCGCGGGCATGATACGAGCAATTGCATGGGCGTCACCAAGGAGGCGGCGATGGAAAAGCTGGGAGTTATCGGCGGCATGGGCGCTGAGGCCACGTCGTATTACTACGACCAGGTCGTGCGTCATACGGCTGCTACCTGTGATCAGGAGCATATCGACATGGTGGTACTTTCCAAGTCGACCATGCCCGACCGTACGCTGGCCATCAAGACCGGCGACCATGCCGAGTTGCTGGCGACCATGAAGGAGTGCGCTCAGGCGCTCGAGACACTGGGCTGTGCCCATATCGCCATTCCCTGCAACACATCGCACTACTTCTACGACCAGATTCAGTCGTTTACCAAGGTGCCGATTATCCACATGCCGCGTGAGTCGGTGCGCTATGCCCTGGCGGGCGCGGTGATGGGGGAGTGCGAGTTCGATCCCAACCTGAGCATGCCGTCCGAGCCGGTGCGCAAGATCGGCATCATGGGCACTGACGGCACCGTGGGTGCAGGCGTCTATGGGCGCGAGTGCGAGGCCGCGGGCGTCGAGGTCGTCTATCCCAGCGAGAAGCGCCAGGCCGACGTGATGTCGCTGATTTATGATGACGTGAAAGCCGGACGCGAGCCCGATATGGACAAGTTTGACCGCGTGATGTGGGAGTTCGCCCGCAGCGGCTGCGACCGCGTCATTCTGGCCTGCACCGAGCTCTCGGTGCTGAAAAAGTACCGAGAGATGCCCGAGATTACCCTTGACGCCATGGACGTCCTGGTGCGCGAATCCATCATCCGCAGCGGCGCCCCCTACCGCCTGTAGCCCTCGACCTGCCAAAAAGGGACAGGTTTATTTTGGTAGGTTTTATCTGAGGAAACAGTAAGGCCTCGGCTCGCGTTGTGTTGGGTCGGAGCCGAGGCCTTTTGAATTTATCGGTTGCCGGTGGCGATGGGTTAAAACAGGAAGCCGAGGACGATGAGGGCAATGCTGACAATAAGTATGGCAATGTCCAGGCCCTTGATGGGGTAGCGCTTGTACGAGCTCGCGCGCGTGCGCAGGTAGAAGCCGCGCTGCTCGGCTGCCAGGGCCGTGGCATCGGTTTTACCCACGCTCGAGATCAGTAGCGGCACGCACAGCGGCAGCATGAGCTTGAGCTTCTTGATGGGGTTCTTGGTGTCATACTCGATGCCGCGTGCGGTCTGCGCCTCCATGATGGCGTTCATCTCCTGGCCAAACACTGGCACAAAGCGCAGCGCCGTGGTAAAGGTGAAGGCGTAACGATACGGAACGTGCAGCACCTCCACGCAGGCGTTGGCAAGGTCGTTGAGCTTGGTCACCATGAGCATCAGAATAAGCGGAAGCGCCACGCCCAGCAGGCGTAGGCAGGCCTTGGAGCCGGGGATGAGACCTGTGTCGGTAACGGAGCCCCACACCACGTTGCCATCGCGCATAAAAGCCAGCTGCAGCACCAGCATGATGAGCGCGAGTGGAATCAGTAGCTTGAGCAGCGCGAGCAGGCGGTCGATGACACCGGCGTAGGCTCCCAGCGCGAGCGTGAGTGCCAGAAAGCCCAGCAGTGCCACATAGGTGTCGGACAAGAAAATGCCGATGATGATGGCGGCGGCGAGGCCCAGTTTGATGACGGGGTTCAGGCGGTGTAGCAGCGTGTCGCCCGGCATGTAGTCGATGACGTTAACCACGGCGGACCATCTCCTCGGTAATGCGAACGATATCAGTGACCTCACTCACCTGCGTAAAGGCGGGCGAGACGGTGGATGCCAGACGGCGCGAAAGTTCGATGACCTGGGGCGGCTCAACGGAGGCACGCTGCATGAGTTCGATGTTCGAGAACAGCTCGTGCGTGCGGCCGCGGTCGAGGATGCGACCGTTGGCCATCACCACGATGCGCTCGGCAAAGTCGGAAACGACTTCCATGTCGTGACAGACCATGATGACGGCGCAACCGCGCTCTGCCATGGTGCGCACCGTTTCCATTACGGTCATGCACTCGCGGTAGTCCAGGCCGCTCGTGGGTTCGTCGAGCACCACGATCTTGGGCTCGACCACTACAACGGAGGCGAGCGCCACCATCTGGCGCTGGCCGCGTGACAGTGAGAACGGTGCCTCGTCGGCGGGCAGACCAAAGCGGTCGATGACCAGTTGGGCGCGACGCAGGGCTTCGGCGCGGTCGATGCCGGCAAGTTCTAGACCAAAGGCGACCTCGTCGAGCACGGTGTCTTTGCAGATTTGGCGGTCGGGGTTCTGGAAAAGCGTTGCCACTTCGCGTGCGATGCGGCTCGTGGGAACCGATGCCGTGTCCAAGCCCGTAACGCGTACGCTGCCCGATGCGGGCTTGAGCAAACCCGTGAGCAGTTTGGTGAGCGTGGTTTTGCCGGCTCCGTTTTGGCCGACAATGCCCACGAGCTCGCCGGGGTAGAGTGTCAAGTTGAGGTCGTGGACGGCGGCGCCGCCCTGGGGGT
>USNA01000102.1 GCA_900555955.1 uncultured Collinsella sp.
TGCCCGAGCTCCGCCAGCGACGCCCGGATACCCCGCGGACAGCGGCTGGCCGGCATCGGCGTTGGACGTAATGGCAACAAGTTCAAACTCGGGATGACCGAGCACGAGACGAATGAGCTCGGCTCCGGCATATCCAGCCGCGCCGACGATTCCAACCTTCAAAGACATATCAGACTCCTTGTCTGCGATTTATGCACCGATGCGCATTTCGCAGCGGTCGTTATGAAGTGGGTTGAAACTTTAGCACCAAAAGATGCATGAATACGTAAATAGCTTGCATGTTCATGCATTGAAACATTCCCGACACATTCGCTTGAAGGAATTGACAAATAGAGCGGGCTCCGTATTGACCGGCACTCCTTACGGTGCCGGGCAACACGGGGCCCGCCCATGCGAAAACTAAGTTGTTAGGATGAGCCAGCTGGCTAGAGCTCGACCGGCACCCATTCGTCGTGATTGCAGATAAAAGCCTCGGGATCCTCGACGCTAAAGAAGACGAGCGTGGGGTCGTTAGGCCCCTCATAGTGCTCGCTCAAGCGCTCAAGATGTTTCCATCCGGCCTCGCGCATCTCGCTCGAAGCCCGGTCTTCCAGCCCCGCACGCCCGCGCAGGATCAACCAACCATGGCCCGGCCACCAACTCGTGGCCTCAAAGCGCTGGTTTTGCAGAAGCTCCTGCCACACATCTTTGGTGCGCGCCGTCACAAACCACAGCTTGCCGTCCTGGATCTGCGCAAACGAAAACGGACGCACATGCGGCTGCCGTCAACGCTCGTCGCCAAATACCATGCCGGCGCGCCAAGCGACGTCAGATACTCCAACACCGTATTCAATCCGTCCACGTTTCCTCCTGCCACTAGCTAATTTAGAACGGGTAGTTAATTTGAGACGCGCTAGAGCTCCAGGCGCTCTTCGCTGCCGTCGATATCGCAGAACCGTGCGGCGATGTTGCGGACCGAGAAGAATGCAAGGCGGCCATCGTTGGCGCTATCGTGTTGCTCGCCAATGCCCACCATGTGCTTAAAGCCCGCTTGGCGCACCTTGTCGCTCGCGAACGCATCGTCCTCGAGCGCGGCCTCGCCAGTTAACACGATCCAGCACTCCCCCGGCTTCCAGCCCGATACCTCAAACTTGGGATTCGCGCTCAACTCCGCCCACACGTCCTTGTCGCGCGACGTGCAAAACCACAGCTTGCCATCATCGACCATGGCAAACGAAAACGGCCTCACGCGGGGCTGATGCCCGTCGCTCGCATCGGTCGTGGCAAGATACCACGCCGGAATGCGCCTGAGATACGAGCAGGCGCGCTCGAGCTGAGCCGTGCGATCGATGTCGGTCATAGAGACCCCTTTCTTGCGCTCGAATCGAGCTTAGACGAGTTGAAGATTGGTAACGACAACGCATGTCACCAGCAGCGCCATCGCCACCGCGGCCAGTGCATCCCCGCGGCCAAACGTAAGCGCATGCAGACGCGTGCGCCCCTGCTCGCCGTGATAACAACGCGCATCCATGGCGGCCGAAAGCGTCTCGGCATGACGGAACACGCCGGTGAACAGCGGAATCGCCACGCTGCCGAGCATGCGCACACCGCCGAGCGGACCGCCCGTCACGCGCGCGCCGCGGCTTGCCTGCGCATCGGCCGTCTGTTTCATCTCGGTGGCAAATTGCGGTATAAACCGCAGCGCGATACCCATAATCATGCCGAGCTCGTGCGCCGGAAGCCCCACGCGCGCAAATGGTGCGAGCAGGCGCTCAAAACCCGCGGTGAGGTCGAGCGTCGGCGTGGTGAGTGTAATGGCGCTCATGCCGGCCATCATCAGGGTCAGACGGCATGCCATAAACGCCGCAGAACGCAGCGAGCCCTCGCTCACCTGCAAAAAGCCAAGCTGCCACAGGGTGCGGCCACTCTGGTCGGAAAACAGGTTGAGCACCGCGACCACCACGACGATCGCCAGCAGCGGCGCCATCGATGACAGGACGCGGCGAAGCGGCACCCGGGCCACGACATAGACCAGAACCACAAACATTGCAACCGGCACCAGCCCGCCGAAGCCGCCAACGGTGAGCACGGTGATCAGAAATGCGAAACCTAGGAACAACTTAGTGCGCGGATCCAAGCGATGCAGCGCGCTATCCCCGGGATAGTAGCTGCCAAATGAGAACGCCTCCATCAGCAGCCCTCCTCTCGCGTGGGCGCCTTGGAACCGGCCTGACGTGGGACCCTCAAAGGCCCGTCCGCGCAGCCCAGCAGCAAGCCGGCCAGCTCGTCGGCCAGCGCCTCAACCGTATAAAGCTTGTCGCAGCGGAGCGGCACACCGGCCTGCGCGAGCGCCAGCGCCATACGCTGGGCGGCAGGAACGCCCAGGCCGATCGACTTGAGCTCATCCGCGCGCGCAAAAACCTGCGCGGGCGTTCCCTCGGCAAACACGGCGCCCTCGTTCATCACAACGATACGGTCACAACAATTTGCCAGATCATCCATGCTGTGCGAAACCATGACAACGGTCAGGCCCTCGCGATGGAGTCGACCGATGAGCCCTAGGAAATCCCTGCGCGCAGCCGGATCGAGCCCTGCCATGGGCTCATCGAGTACTAGGACCTCGGGCTCCATAGCAAGCACGCCAGCAAACGCCACACGCCGCTGCTGGCCGCCCGAAAGCTCAAAGGGGCTCTTGTCGCCTATCGTGGCAAGGTCAAGTCCCACGCGTGCGAGCGATGATGCGACACGGCGTGCGACCTCGTCTTGCGGCAGGCCAAGGTTGCGCGGGCCAAACGCCACGTCCTGCGCCACGGTCTCGGCAAATAGCTGGCGCTCGGGATACTGAAACACCACGCCGACCTTGGCCTTAACAGCGGCGGCGTCTTTCTTGTTTGATAGGTCGAGCCCCAGCGCGCAAACGCTTCCCTCCTGCGGACGAATCAACCCGTTGAGATGCTGAACCAGCGTCGATTTACCCGAGCTGCCAGTCCCAGAAACTCGCCACGACGCACCGTCAGCGTAACATCACGAAGCGCCCAGGGGCTGTTTGGATCGTTGCCCCAAAGGGCCTGTTTGCTCGATGCGCCCGCAGTGGCCGAGCGCTTGCGCCAGCGACGGCGCTCGCGGGCGCTCAGCGAGTAACTATGCGAGAGGTGCGAAATCTCGATAACGGGCTCCGACGCGGCTATCCCGTCGGCCGCAGAGGATCCATTGTCAAGCACATGGGAATCGGATGCGGAAGGCTGCCCTGCTATGTCCGCCCCACTCCGTTCGGCATAAGCCTGTGCAATCTCGGCGACCATATCCGCCTCGCGCACCTGCGCGCAAACGGGCACGCCCTTCGCACGAAGCGACCTGCCCAGACGACACGACGCCGGCATATCCAGGTTGAGCTGCGCAAGCTCATCCGCCCGCGTCAAGATTTCCTCGGGCGTACCGAGCATGGCAACGTGCCCCGCCCGAAATACCGCGACACGATCGGCCTCGGCGGCCTCCTCCATAAAGTGCGTAATCATCACGATGGTCATGCCGCGATCGTGCAACGCGCGGCAAGCCTTCATGAGGCCCTGACGTCCACGCGGATCGAGCATCGAGGAAGCCTCGTCCAATATGAGCACGCGCGGTTCCATGGCGAGCACGCCGGCAAGCGCCACGCGCTGCTTTTGGCCGCCCGAAAGCGCATGGGTCTCGTGACGCTCAAAGCCCACCAGGCCCACACCCTTCAGCGCCTCGCGTACGCGCTGCGCAATTTGTGCCGACGGCACGCCAAGGTTTTCGGGACCAAACGCAACGTCATCTTCGACAAGCGTTGCCACCAGCTGGTCATCGGGATTCTGGAATACCATGCCCGCAGTCGAGCGGATGTCGTAGACCAGCTCGGGGTCGGACGCATCCATGCCGTTGACGCGTACCGTACCCGCATCGGGTCGCAACAGTGCATTCAGATGCTTGGCAAACGTCGACTTGCCCGACCCATTGCCACCGAGGATGCAGAAAAACTCGCCATCCTCGATGTTCAGATCGACGCCGTCGAGTGCCGGTGCGGCACCGTCATAGCTAAAGGAAACGCCCCGACACTCAATCATGCGCGGCCTTTGACCTGGTCCTTTTTAGGCGTGATGAGGTTGGAGACCGCCTTGTACACCGCAAGCGTCAACACCGAGTTAAGCACGGTCTTGATAAGGTTGAACGGCAGCACGGCAGGAATCATGAGCGGGGCGATCACATCGACCGAGCCATACCAGAACCATACGCCAATGGTAAGGTTTGCGACCATAGACAACGCCGTAGCGGCAATAACGCCGAGCACCAGGCCAATCACGGCACCCTTATAGGTATGCATCTTCTGGTAGACGATAGCCGCGGGCAGAATGTAGCCCAGCGTGGCAACCAGGTTCATAAGCGCACCGACCCAGTCACCCGTAGTGAGCGCATGAATAACGATCGCCATGGTTGCAACAGCGGTACCGGAACCGGGGCCATACGCAAATCCGCACACCATCGCCGGCACCAGCGACGGGTCATACGTCAAAAACGGCGCCGAAGGAAGAATGGGCAGCTGCACGTACATAAACAGGGCGCCCAAGGCGCACATCAACGCCATGGTAACGAGCTGTTTGGTGCTCCACCTATTCGTGTTCTCAAAATGGATATGCTGCGACTGTTCAGACATAAGATCACCTGCCTCTTTCATCCGGACTCTAACCGTTGGTACTGGGATCTCACCAGTTCAGCCGGCATGCGAACCAACGCACACCCGGGTCGCGGACTCATCGGCTCGGTCGCAGACACCTCGCCTGCGCCACGGCACCCCTTTGGCACCGCCCGATTTACCACCAGTGGGGAATTTCACCCCGCCCTGAAACAGCAATTGCAAGTGTAGCACGAGCAATCGTTCGCGCAAGTATGCCGAGGGTAATTTGTGGTGGGGATCAGTTGCCGCAACAACCACGTTCCCCACTCATCCCAAAGTAACGCGCCTTTCGCGCAAAGCGCGAAACAGCGAAGGGGACACGTATCCCTATC
>USNA01000103.1 GCA_900555955.1 uncultured Collinsella sp.
TCGGCGTCGTGGTGACGGCGGGGCTTGCGGCCTCCGTTGTCGCCGGGACGGCGCGGACGGTCACTGCGCTCGGAGCGCTCGCGACGCGGACGCTCACGGCGCTGGAAGTGCTCGCCGTCGCCCTCGGAGGAACCCTCGGCGCGAGCCGGGGCCTCGGGCTTGTCGAGACGATCAAGCGAGATCTTGCCGCGATCGTCGACCTCGATGACGACGACCTTGACCTCGTCGCCCACGTTGAGAACGTCCTCGACCTTCTCCACGCGGCCCTTGGCGACGCGGGAGATGTGCAGCAGGCCGTCCTTGCCAGGCAGCAGGTTGACGAAGGCGCCGAAGGGCTGGATGGAGACCACGCGACCG
Organism: uncultured Collinsella sp.; assembly: GCA_900555955.1. Taxonomy (GTDB): domain Bacteria; phylum Actinomycetota; class Coriobacteriia; order Coriobacteriales; family Coriobacteriaceae; genus Collinsella. The sequence goes on from USNA01000103.1 coordinate 358, forward strand.
GTGTACTCCTCGCCCGGCTCGGGAACCTTGATGATGAGCTTGATGCGCTCGACGGCCTGGTCGACGGACTCGCCGGTGCCGCCGACAAAGACGGTGCCGTCCTCCTGGATGTCGACCGAAGCGCCGGTCTCGTCCTGAATGCCGCGGATGACCTTACCGCCGGAACCGATGACGTCGCGGATCTTGTCGGTCGGAACCTGGATGGAAACGATGCGCGGAGCAGTGCTGCGCGTGGTGTGGCGCGGCTCGGGGATCACATCGAGCATCTTCTGCAGGATGAAGGCGCGACCCTCCTTGGCCTGCTGCAGGGCGCGGGCCAGGATGTCGAAGGTAAGGCCGGTGGCCTTGTTGTCCATCTGCAGAGCAGTGATGCCCTCGGTGGTGCCGGTGACCTTAAAGTCCATGTCGCCCAGGAAGTCCTCGAGACCCTGGATGTCGGACAGGACCACGGTCTTTCCCTCCTCCTGGATCAGACCCATGGCGATACCGGAGACCGGGCGCTTAATGGGCACGCCGCCGTCCATAAGGGCGAGCGTGGAGCCGCAGGTCGAAGCCATCGAAGAGGAGCCGTTGGACTCCATGACCTCGGAGACCACGCGGATGGCGTAGGGGAACTCGTTCTCGTCGGGGAGCACCGGGAGCAGGGCGCGCTCGGCAAGGTTGCCGTGGCCGATCTCGCGGCGCTTGGGGCTGCCCATGCGGCCGGTCTCGCCGGTGCAGAACGGCGGGAAGTTGTAGTGGTGCATGTAGCGCTTGCCCTCGGTGGGCTCGATGGTATCAAGACGCTGGCCCTCGTTGAGCATGCCAAGCGACAGGACGGAGAGCACCTGGGTCTGGCCACGCTGGAACAGGCCGGAGCCGTGAACGAGCGGCAGATAATTATCCTTCACCATGATGGGGCGAATCTCATCGGCGGCACGGCCGTCGACGCGCTCGCCGGTCTCGACGACCATGGTGCGCATGGCCTTCTTCTCGAGCTTCTTGAGCGCCACGGGGATTTCGCGCTCCCAAGCGGCCTGCTCCTCCTCGGTAAACTCGGCGCGGATGGACTCCTTCAGAGCCTCGACCTTACCGATACGAGAGAGCTTGTCGGCGTCGCGAAGGGCAGCTGCCATCTCGTCGTAGTGGGCGAAGATGCGCTCCTGGACCTCCTCGACGGGCTGGTCAAGCGGATACTCCTTCTTGACGATGGGGCCGTTGACCTGCTCCCACTCGGCGACAAACTCGTCCTGGGCCTGGCAGAAGGCAGCAAGGGCCTCCTGGCCAAACTTCATGGCGGCGAGCATGTCGGCCTCGGAGATCTCCTCGGCACCGGCCTCGACCATCGAGATGAAGTCGGCGGATCCGCCCAGCTCCAGGTCCAGATCCGAGTTCTCGCGCTCCTCGTAGGTGGGGTTGACGATAAACTCGCCGGTCTCCACGTTACGGCCGATGCGCACGCAGGCAAGCGGGCCCTCGAAGGGAACGCCGCCGAGCGTCATGGCCAGGGAAGCACCCATGACGTTGATGACGTCGAAGGGGTTGACCTGGTCGGCGACGAGCGAAGTGGCGACGATATGCACCTCGTTGCGGAAGCCGTCCGGGAAGCTCGGGCGAATCGGGCGGTCGATCATGCGCGCGGTGAGCGTGGCCTTATCGCTGGGACGGCCCTCACGCTTGAGGTAGCCACCCGGGATGCGGCCGGCGGCGTACATCTTCTCGTTGAAGTCGACGGTCAGCGGGAAGAAGTCGTAGTTCTTGCGCTCCTTGGAGACGACCACGGTGTCGAGCATCGTGGTGTCGCCCTGCTTGACCAGGCACGCGCCGGTGGCCTGCTTGGCAAGCTCGCCCGACTCAAAGGTGTAGGTCTTGCCGTACAGCTCAAAGGTCTTGGATACGAGTGTCATTGTTCTCCTTTACCCCACAGGCCCCTTGCCTGCGGGCTTCTCATGTGACGCGGGCCCCCTGCCCCCGCCACGCTTCAGAGCGTGATTGTTCACGCCCTTACACAAAAAGAGCGCCCCGCTGCGCAGGACGCTCTTAGCATGTACAAATCCTTACTGGATGTTGTCGCGGATGCCCAGAGCCTTGATGAGCTCACGGTACTCGACGATGTCGTTCTTCTTGATGTAGGAGAGAAGACGACGACGACGGCCGACGAGCATGAGCAGGCCACGACGGGTGTGGAAGTCCTTCTGGTGGGACTTCATGTGCTCGGTCAGCTCCTTGATGCGCTCGGACAGGATGGCGACCTGAACCTTGGGGTTGCCGGTGTCGACCGGGGTGTTACCGAACTGGGCAGTCAGCTCCGCCTTGCGCTCTTTGGAAACAGTCATTGTTTCACCTTTCGTTTCTTGTCGCCCTCGGGCGACGCTATTCGCCTCGGACTGGGAAGCCGCCGGTGGAGCGAGCATCCAAGATCGAGGTACCAACAGGTCGGTATGTTACCACAAGCAGCCCGCGCCTGCGCGTCATCACCGACCCAACATGAATTCCATCGCACGGAGGCGCTGATCGGTGTGCGTCGCAGCCCAAACATGCGAAAGCCCCAATAAAAAGGCAGCGCTATGGGGATCGATCCTCTCGGCCATGAGTGCATCGAAGGTCATGGACATGAGGGCGCGCAGCCACGCGACCTCACCGGTCGACACCAGCTCGGCACCCGGAACGCTCGACGCGCACGACCCGCACATGAGCCCGCCCGCCCGGGGCGAAAAATACGACAGCATGGGGTCTCCGCACAGCACGCAGGCCGAAAAATCGGGTCGATAGCCAACGTGCGACAGCAGCTTAAAGACATATGCCGCCACAAGTAGATCCATATGCGCCGTGTCGAGCCCGCTGCCCACCAGGGCAAGCGCTCGCTGCGTTATGGCAAAGGTAAACGGGTCCTCGGCGTCCTCGAACGAGCACACACGCGCGACCTCGGCGATCGCGCTCGCGGCGCAGGGCGCCCCGTAATCCGGCCGCTATCGCACGATCGGGCGCAGCGCCGAGCGGCGCCTCCATAAGCTCGGCCTGGGAAACCACGTCAAGCGACCGTCCATGCGCGAGCAGCATATCGACGGTACAGAATAGCTCGCAGCGCGCCGCCAGGCGCCCACCGGGTTTGCGGGCGCCCTTTGCCACGGCGCGAACCTGCCGACCCCGCTCGTCAAGCATCGTCAGGATCAGGTCCGTCTCTTTGAGCTTCGTCTTGTCGAGGACGAGCACCTTCGTGCGATATGTGCGAGAACCTGCCATAAACGCCGAGGCTTAATCTTCGGCGTTGTAGCCGAAGCGGCGAATCTGGGCCTCATCGTCACGCCAGCCGGCCTTGACCTTCACGTCCAGCTCCAAAAAGACCTGCGTGCCAAAGATGCGCTCAAGATCGCGACGGGCGTCGATACCGATATGTTTGATCATCTCGCCGCCCTTGCCGATGATGATGCCCTTTTGGCCCTCGCGCTCGACGTAAATGGTGGCGTGCACGCGCAGCACCTTCTTGGTCTGCTCGAGCGCATCGCAGATAACGCCAACGGAGTGCGGAATCTCATCACGGGTGCGACGCAAGACCTTCTCGCGCACAAACTCGGCAACGAGCGTCTCGTCGGAAGCGTCGGTACCCATGTCCTCGGGGAACCAACGCGGGCCCTCGGGCAAAAAGTGCGCAACGGTCTCGATAAAGGCATCGACGTTGAAGTTCTTAACCGACGACGTCACGATCTCATCGTCATATTCCATGAGCTCGTGGGCTGCCTTAAGCTGCTCCATGACCTGTGCGGGGTCGGCCTCATCGGCCTTGGTGAGCACCAGGACCTTCTTGGAACGGGCATTCTTGACGCGCTCGGCAACCCAGGCGTCTCCCCTGCCGATCGGCTTGGTGGCATCAATCAAAAACGCGACGACATCGACATCGTTCAGCTCGAACAGCGCGCTCTTGTTGAGCTCGGACCCCAGACCGTCCTTGGGCTTGTGGATACCCGGGGTATCGACAAAGACCAGCTGGTAGCCGGGACGGTTGACGACGGCACGCATGCGGCGGCGGGTCGTCTGGGCCACCGGCGAGGTGATGGCAACCTTTTTGCCATAGCAGGCGTTGAGCAGCGTGGACTTACCGGCGTTGGGACGGCCGACCAGGGCCACGAAGCCGCTGCGAAAACCGGGTTCCACGTCGCCAAAACCCGCGAGGCTCTCATCCTCGTCGCACAGGGCGTCGAGCTCCTCGTCGCTCATGCCCTCAAACGGATCGAATTCCTCGACATCCTCGCAATCCTCGGTCGCTTCGGCATCCACCGCATCCAGGGACTCGTCGTCCAGAGTTTCATCGAAAGGCTGCATATTGTCGGACATGAAAATCCCTTTCTAAATAAAGTCGAGCGCGTGGGCAAATACCAGCAATCCCACAATCGCGGCGGTGATGGAAAGTACGTATACGGAGGCGGCGGCGATATCCTTCGCACGCTTTGCCAGCGGATGGAGCTCCTGGGTCGCCAGGTCGACGATCGCCTCCATGGCGGTGTTGCACAGCTCGCCGTGAATCACCAAGCCACAGCAGATGATAACCGTGGCCCACTCGGCAATGTCGAGCCCCACGATGCAGCCGGCAATGACGGTGCACACGCCCGCCACGAGCATGACCTTAATGTTGCGCTCGGTCTTAACGGCGGTGACGAAG
>USNA01000104.1 GCA_900555955.1 uncultured Collinsella sp.
GAGGTCTTCGATCGCGATGATCGGATCGATAGCCCGCATCCAGTGGCTCAGCTGGATCGCCATCGCCGTCATCGTGATTGGCGTGCTGCGCGGCCTGTCCAAAAATATCGATGCACGTCGCAAGGAGAACGAGGCCTTTGTCGCCGGCTCGGCTAAGGTCCCCGGCTTGGGCAAGTTCGTCGCCAGCTTGGGCGGCGGGGCCGCAGCGGCCAGCACCTCGCGCGCGGCCGGCACCAGCAAGGAAGACTTTGAGCGTGCCAAGCGCACGGCCAAGAAGATGTGGAAGGGTCGCAAGACCACGGCATACCTCAAGTGCCCTAACTGTGGCCAGATGCTCTCCGTCCCCAAGGGCAAGGGCAAGATCCGCGTCACCTGTCCCAAGTGCCACGCCAAGATGGAGACGCGCTCATAGCAGCCATACCATGGGACAAAATAAAAGCCGAGGCCTCGCACTGGGACCTCGGCTTTTTTGATTATGACAAAGGGGCCATCCCTTTGTCACACCTATGCCACGCCGTCGCGGGCAAGCTCCTCGGCCAGCGCCTCAGCCGGCATGGCCATAATCGTGTCGAGCTCGTTATCAACCTCGGGAATACGCTTCACCTTGAGTTTGCGCACCAGATCACCGCGACACATCACGTGTATCGGCTCACGCAGCGCGCACAGGTCATCGAGCGGGTTCTTGCGCGTCACCAAGATATCGGCGGCCTTACCGCACTCGATTGTGCCGGTCTCGCCGCCCAGCCCCAGCAGCTCGGCGTTGACTTGCGTAGCCGTATGCAGCGCGAAGGCGTTGCTCACGCCGACATACTTGGCAAAGTAGGCCACCTCGCGCCACATGTCGTACTGCGTCACGAACGGGCAGCTCGAATCTGTGCCAAGGCCTACCTTAACGCCAGCTTCCAGTGCGGCACGGGCGCTCTCGATGATGCCCGAGCACACGATGTCGCCGTTCTTCTTTTGCGTATCGGTCGAATGGGCCTTTTCCGGGTCGAGCAATACAAACGGCAGCGCCGGGCTGATGGTGCAGGTCACGCTGGGCGCACGCCCCTCAAGCTGCGTGCCCGCGGCGCCGCGGTACAGTTCCAGGATCTCGGGCGTCAACGGAGCGCCGTGTTCAATCGTGTCAACGCCGGCCTCAAGCGCGGCCTTCACACCTTCGGTGCTCTCGACATGGGCCATGACCGGAAGGCCAACCTCGTGCGCCGCCTTGCACGCCGCCGCGGCAACCTCCACCGGCATACGCAGCACGCCCGGCTCGCCCACCTCGGTCGCGTCGAACACGCCGCCCGTTACGAACAGCTTAATGACGTCGGCACCGCGCGCATACAGGTCGCGCACCTGTTCGGCTGCCTCGGCGGGACTGTTAGCCACCTGGGCGAACAAGCCAGCACCATGGCCGCCCGGCACCGTGATGCCCGTTCCTGGCGCCACCAGACGAGGACCCTGATACTTGCCGGCATCGATAGCATCGCGCACGGCAAGATCGGCAAACAGCGGGTCGCCCGCGCCGCGCACCGTGGTCACGCCGCTTGCCAGCTGCTGCTGTGCGCTGCCCTTAAGAATGTGGCGGACAATGGCACGGCCCACGGGATTATCGAGCTTCTTCATCAGCGCACCCGCATCGCCCGCCGAAACCGGCTTGCCAGAGCCGCACAGATGCACATGCATATTGATGAGGCCCGGCATGAGATACGCACCCGCCAGGTCGATGACCTCGGCACCTGCAGGCGCCTGCGCCACAGCGCTCGGCCCCATCCACGTGATGAGACCGCGCTCAACGGCCACGGCCATGTCGGGCTGCGGCTCCATATGTTCCGAACCATCCAGGACGGTCGCATTGATAAACAACGTGGAACGATCGGCAGACGCCATATCGAGCTCCTCCCTCACGATTAACTTGAACATTTGTCCATTATCACCCAGCGCGACAGGGTTGCTGCGGACATATCGGCTAACGGGAGGAAGAGAAGGACGTGAGGATGAACAGACCAGTGCAACGATGCTTCAGTCGTTCCAGCAAAACGTCTTGATCTGTAACAGATAGACCGTCTTTAACCTTCCAAATGTTACAGATCGAGATTTTCGGTCGTGCCTCCAGCCTTTGTCTCAATCTGTAACAGTTAGACCGATTTTTGGCCGTTAGATGTTACAGATCGAGACATTCTCCAGCCCCGTCGTCAAACGTCTAGATCTGTAACAGGTAGACAGGTTTTCGGCCTCTAAATGTTACAGATTGAGACAGTCCACTTCAGTGCCCATACCACTGACGCTTCCATCCCTCAGCCAAATCGGCCCGCTGCGAAATACCCGCTAGTCTCATCTTTTCAACCAGCTTTCCCGGGTTCTTGAGTTCATCAAACGTGAACCGAAGCACCTTGTGCCCGAGCATTGTCAGATGAGATTCCCGCTGACGCTCTGCCACGAACGGGTCGACCGACTCCCGACCCTCGCCGCTCTGCAAGGTATACTTCCCCTTTCCGTCGAGCTCGCCAATCACGCACGTCCCGTCCTCGAGCCTCCAGAAATAATCGACCCGAAACACCTGGCTCGAATCGAGCGGATCGCGAAACTCCACCTGTAACTCCGGAACCGGAAAACCGTATGCAATAAAGAACGCTCGGAACCGAGACTCGCCACCGTTTTCGGACAGCCCGTCCGCATGCGACGCAATCACCTGAGCTCTGCGATACCCTCGCCTGCCCTCGCAATCGGCCTGGAGCCGTTCGCAGAGGTCGTCGCGCGACATGCCCTTCGCCCGCAATGCAGAATCGGCGATCGCCAGACCATACGAAAACGGCGCACGCAGTAGACAATCCTCCACCGTGCGCCAAAACGGCGTCACTCGCACGCCATCGACGCGCTCAAGCGCACCCGCCGTCTGCGGACGCAGCAGCCTACATCCCGTACTCAACGCCACCGAACAACCTGTCTTGACCAAGCAACGCGGCCCAAGCAGATCATTCGGCACCTCCAGACCCCATATCAGCGCGGCGTCATATCCCCAAAACGCCCAATCGGGGTGAAACTCGGCAAGCCCCTTGATGGTCAACCGCGCCCGCTCCGGCGGCGTCAATGCATCCCATTCATGCTGAAAACAGAATAGGTGCGATTCGGGCTCCGCAATATCGTCTGCACCCACATGGCGCCGCAGCCACATGAGCTCGGCATTGTCGTGCGTCACAAGCAGCACGCCTTGTTCAGCCGCCTCCGTGAGCCTGGCAAGCATCCTATTCCGCGCCAAGGTGTTACGTGTTGCATGCTTGTGTTTGAGAACGGTATTAGACACTTCCATCACCACCACATCGGAGAAATGGGCCATCGCCGCTGTTGCCGCCGCTGACAAATGTCTTGATCTGTAACAGGAAGACAGTCTTTGAGCCTCTAGTTGTTACAGATCGAGATCTTTCGGCAGGCGCCAACCTTCCGTCTTGATCTGTAACAGTTAGATGGCCAAACGGCCCCTTGTTGTTACAGATCGAGACATTCAGTCGAGTCTGCATTGTTCATCTCGATCTGTAACAACTACGGGTCCAAATGGTCTCTAGACGTTACTGATCGAGATATAAAGGCGGAAGGCAAGGCAGGCGACAGCTGCCCATCCCCTACTCCCATTCCTGTTCGTAGATATTGAGCGACTTCACATACCGCCCCTGGGCACCCATGATGTCGCGGACCAGCCTCAGAAAGAAGCTGATACACGAGGTATCGAAGCCGTCTTCCAAGTCTTCCGGATGGACGGCGCCAGGCCCGTCGACCGCCGTATCGCTCAGGCGCGCTATGTCGTAGAGGTAGAGCTGCCCCGCCGTCAGCCAAACATCTTCGACGCACGCGATACGCACCGCAATCGTACCTTCGCGCCAGTGCTCTTTTTGCACGATATGTGGGTCGTAGACGTCAAAGCGACGGTCGGTGCGCGTATCCTTCAGCACGACCATACCAGTCGCAGGATCCTTGTCCAAAATGCCAAAGCGCGAGAAATACTGCGTGTCACGCACCCGCTTAAGTCGCCCGAGCGAAGCTGGAGAAATTGACGCTGGCGGCTCGTCCACATACAGTTCCAACAGCGTCTTGCCATGGTAATAGGGGCGCTCAAAGAGCAGCCAATCGGTAAATACCATGTTGTAGACCATGATTTCGTTTTGAGAAGGTTCCTCGCAATAGCTGAGCCATGGATCGACTATCACTTCGAACTGTGTGCGCGCCGACTCCAAAAACTGAAACTTGCGCAGCATCCAAAACTGGGCCATGTCGGCAATATCGTCACCGACGGCCTCGGCCAGACGTCCCCGGTCCAAAACATGATCAGCCATGGCATCCTCCTCAAACTGATGAACCTCAATTTGAGCTTACGGGGAGGGCCGGTGATCGCCGCCAGCACGGGCAAAATGGGTATCAGGCTGCAAACCAGATGCTGACCGAATACTTGACGGAACGCTTGACCGATACGTTATATCGAAACAAAACCCCAGTTAAACATAGGCAAATAAACAGAGATTTTGAGCTTGCTAGCCGCAGTCATCACGAAAACAGCAAGGCGCCGCGAGCCTGCACGTCAGCAAATGAGCAGTCAAACGTCAAGAGTGTCCCCAACGACTAGACAAAAAAAGAGCGTCCCCAATGACTAGTCGTTGGGGACGCGCTTGAATGACTACCTTACAGCCCCAAGGTCTCGGCAACCTCGGCGGCGCAGGCGAGGGCATCGGCCATGGCGCTCACCACGAGCGAGCTGCCATTGCGGGCGTCGCCGGCCACATACACCGGCGCGGCATCTGCGGCGACGCCGTCGACACGCGCCGCAAGGTGCGAGCCTTCGGCAGCCATCACGGGCAGCGGACGGCCCTCCGTGGCAACAGGCACGCCGACAGCTTCGAACACGCTGCGCTCCGGACCCGTAAAGCCGCAGGCGATGAGCACCAGCTGGGCCGGCACCTCGTGCTCGGAGCCCGCAATGCGTTCGCGCGCGCCGGCC
>USNA01000105.1 GCA_900555955.1 uncultured Collinsella sp.
GGAGTCCTTGTGCCGCGACCCGTGGGGGGCCCGCATGACCCCTGCCGGTGAGCTCGATATCGACGAGCTGGGCCTTTCGCTCGAGGAACTCAACGATATCGACCGCGTATATGTGATTGCCTGCGGCACCAGCTACCACGCCGGACTCATCGCCAAGAACCTTATTGAGGGCTGGGCTCGTATTCCTACCGAGGTTGAGGCGGCTAGCGAGTTCCGCTACCGCAACCCCATCATCACGCCGACGACGCTCGTCGTGGCCGTGTCCCAATCGGGCGAGACGGCCGATACCCTCGCCGCCATTCGTGACGCGCGTATCAAGGGCGCCAAGGTCTTTGGCATCACCAACGTGGTGGGCAGCCCCGTGGCGCGCGAGAGCGACGGCGTCATCTATACCAAGGCCAACAAGGAGATCGCAGTCGCCTCGACCAAGAGCTTCATCGGTCAGGTCGTGAGCCTCACGCTTTTGGCCCTGCTGCTGGCGCAGGTCAAGTACCGCCTGACCACCAAGCAGACGCGCATGCTGTTCCGCGAGCTTTCCGATACGGCCGAGCAGATTCAGTGGATCCTGGATACGCAGACCGAGGCCGTGCACGAGGCCGCGCTTGTGTGCAAGGACGCGCAGTCCGCGCTGTTCGTGGGTCGCGGCATGGGCGCCGCCATTTCTTATGAGGGCGCGCTTAAGCTCAAGGAGGTCAGCTACCTGCATGCCGAGGCATATGCCGCCGGCGAGATGAAGCACGGCCCCATCGCGCTGATCGATCCGGGTTTCCCTGTCATCGCGGTGGCAACCAAGAGCGCAACGTACGATAAGACGGTGTCGAACCTCATGGAGTGCAAGGCTCGCGGCGCCAAGGTCATCGTCGTTGCTACCGAGGGCGACGAGGAAATCAACAAGATTGCCGACTGTATCATTCGCGTGCCGTCCGTCCGTGACGTGTTCAGCCCCATCACGGCGAGCGTTCCGCTGCAGCTGCTCGCCCGCGAGGTGGCCATCCTGCGCGGTTGCGACGTTGACCAGCCTCGCAACCTCGCTAAGAGCGTGACCGTGGAGTAGTTGTTGTTCCGCCGTTCTGGCGACCAAGGCCCGGCTCCGTTGTGTAGCAACGAGGGGTGCCGTGCCCGGGCCTTGTTTCATTTGACCAGGTAAAACCTGCCGAAATAAACCTGTCCCTTTTTGGCAGGTTAGCGGAGCTTGCTGGTCTCGAAATACTTGGGATATTGGTCCAGGACCTCGGTCTGGTTGCGGAACATCATATGCAGGTGCTTGCTGACCAAAAAGCTCGCCTCGATGGGGTCGCGGCCGGCGATGGCGCGGCGGATTTGCTTGTGCTCGTTAGCAATCTCCTGATTGTCGAGCCTCTGCGTGGCGGCGCGCAGCCAGCGGAAGCGCTCCAGGTCGGCATTGGTCGCCTCGAGCCACGACCACACGGTGCTGCGGCACGCGATGCTAAAGATCATGCGGTGCATGAGGTTGTCGCTTAAAAAGAATCCGATGCGATCCTCTTCGGCCATGGCCTTTTCCTGCAGCGCGATGGCTCGGTCGAGCTGCTCGATGCCTGCCGAGGTGGCACGGGCGCAGCACTCCACAATCACCTGTTTTTCCAGGTGTTCGCGAATGTAGCAGGCGCTCTCGGCAAAGGTGAGGTTGATGGGCGAGACATAGGTGCCGCTTTGGGGCACGGTGCGCACCAGGCCCTCTTGTGCCAGACGCACCAGTGCCTCGCGCACAGGGGTGCGCCCCATATCCAGGTCGTCGCAAAGCTGCTTGACGCCTAGCTTTTCGCCCGGCTTGTAGTCCAGGTAGACGATTTTGCGTCGAATGGTGTGGTAGGACTGGTCCTGTAGGCTCGTTTCCTGCTCGCCGACGTGCATCGATTCTTCCATAGTGCCTCACAACCGTTCTATCACACTCATATATCAGCTGTTAATTATGCCGCGAATCAGCTCTCCGCGGTGGGTAATTCGGCTGTTGCCCAAGAACTATTGCGGCATCTTAGTCTGTATTTGCACAAGGCTGTGCTCAATATTGCCGTATCATAAGCCGTCGCAAACGTGAAATAGAAAGAAGGAATCCCATATGCAACTGGCGAATATCGTACGCGAGCGCTGGAAGGGTGTCTTGTTCTGCCTGATCATCGCCATCCCCGCGACGTTGCTCGGCAAACAGATTGAGGTGGTCGGCGGTCCGGTATTTGCCATCCTCCTTGGCATGGTTCTGGCGCTTGTCTTTCCCAAGAATCGCCGCGAACAGCTCGCCGCCGGTGTCACCTATACGTCTAAAAAAGTCTTGCAGTACGCGGTTATCCTGCTTGGCTTTGGCATGAACCTCTCCCAGATTCTGTCCAAGGGCGCCCAGTCGCTGCCGATTATCGTGGCGACGATCTCGACCTCGCTTGTCATCGCCTTCGTGCTCTGCCGCGTTATGGACGTGCCGGGCAAGATTGCGACGCTTGTGGGTGTGGGCTCGTCGATTTGCGGCGGTTCGGCCATCGCTGCGACCGCGCCCGTCATCGATGCCGACGATCGCGAGATTGCCCAAGCCATTTCGGTCATCTTCCTGTTTAACGTTATCGCGGCGCTCGTGTTTCCGACGCTCGGCGGCATGCTCGGGCTGACCAACGAGGGCTTTGGCCTGTTTGCCGGCACCGCCATCAACGACACCTCGTCGGTAACGGCTGCGGCGAGCGCCTGGGATAGCATGCATCCCGGCGCCAATGTGCTCGAAAGCGCCACAGTGGTTAAGCTCACCAGGACGCTGGCCATTATTCCCATTACATTGGCTCTCGCATGCTGGCAGATGCATCTGGCGCGCATGGCCGGCGGCGACGCCAAAAGCACGTTCTCGCTTAAACGTGCGTTTCCCATGTTCGTGTTGTTCTTTGTGCTGGCGAGCGTGATCACCACGGTGCTTCAGCTTCCTGCGTCCATTACGGCGCCCATCAAGGAGCTGTCGAAGTTCTTTATTGTGATGGCCATGGCGGCTATTGGCTTTAATACCGATATCGTCGAGCTGGTCAAAAAGGGCGGCAAACCCATCGCGTTGGGCTTTTGCTGCTGGATTGGCATTGCATGCATGAGTTTGGGAATGCAGCACGTGCTGGGAATCTGGTAGAGAAGTAGCTGATTTGCGTGTTGCGTGCTGGCGAGCGCATTCTCACGGTGGAGCGATAGGAGCTCTTGCGGGTATGGCTTGTCCGCAGGTTGATAGGTCCCGAAGAGCTCTTATCGCCCCGCCAGGATGGCGATGCGGGGCAATTCATATATTCGCAAGAAGGCACCGCGGGCCCTATAGTGTTTGGTGAACATTATCGTTCAATTTTGAAACACTTGAGATGCCAAGCCACAGATAAGGGCCGCGGCTGGAGACGGGGCGAACCATGGACAGCGATGCCAAGCTGCAGATTCTGATTGAGGCATTGTCCGCAGCCGGAGCATCGGCGCTGGCAATCGACGGGCGCGGTGGCGTTGTAATCTCGACTATGAGTGACGCGGCGCTCGAGCAGGATATCGCTGCTTTTGTTTCTGAGCGTCTCGCTCGCGTGGGCGATGGGGCACGCCTGGTGATGGGCCACGAGGGCGTGCGGTTGAGCTTGACGGTGTGCCCGACGGCCAAGGAGCGCGGAGCGCTTTGGGTGGTCGTGGCGCATGAGGTGCGCGCCGCTGCGACGCATGCGGGCATCGAGTGGCTCAATGCCGACGAAGTCGAGGCTCGCTACGAGTCGAGCACGTACGGCATCGTCGAAGATGCGGCAGCGGTCGCTGCCCCCGTACGGGAGAGCTACGCACGCGGGGTGCCCCTTATGCTCGAGGGTGAACTGGGCGCGGGGCAGGACCAGATTGCAAAACGCCTGTACCTGGATGGACCCTATGCCGATCAGCCCTTTGTGTCCGTTGCGCTCGATGAGCTTACGGATCGCGGTTGGCGCCATCTGCTCAAAAGTTCCGAATCGCCGCTATTCCAAACGGGGCTGACGCTTTGCGTGAGCGGCTGGCATGCTGTTGGCCCCCAACGTCGAGCTCGTGTCCGCAATGATCGACACGGCGCTCGCAACTCGTTGCCATGTGGTGTTGACGGCAAACGATATGCCGGGCGGCGGCGAAAGCGATCAGGCTGCTTTTGTAACCGAGCGTCTGGCCTGTGCAGTGAGTGTGGCGCCGGCGATTGCCGAGCAGGGCGGCGCGTCGGAAAAGGTTGCGCGCTATCTGGGGTATCTGGCAGATATGTTTAAGACGGGTGCCCCCATGTTGTCCGCCGCCGCGGCAGAGACGCTCGATGCGGACCGTTGGTCCCGCAATTACCTGCAGCTGCGTGAAGTCTCTGAACGACTCTATATATTAGTGGGGGCTGGAACGGTGGAGCGTGCCGTGGCGAAAGAGGTGCTTGCCCAGGAGGACGTTATCAAGACCGCGACCTTTGGCGCCCCGGCGCTCGAAAGCGATTTGTACATCTTGCGTCCCCTGGCCGATACCGAGCGCGATGTCGCACGGTTGGTCCTGCAGCACCTTCACGGCAACAGGACACGTGCGGCAGAGGTGCTCGGTATAAGCCGCACGACTTTATGGCGCCTGCTGAAGGACAACGACCGCTGAGCGAGGCGCCGTGACCGCGTGCGGCGCGTGTGATACAGTCCAAAGAAGCATTGTTTCGATTGTGTTACGGCGTGCGGGGGAGTATGGCGGAGACTTCAAAAACGAACCGAACAAAGCGAAGTGCGGCGCCGGTCGGCCGGCGTACGACTTCGCGGACGTGGGGCAAAAGCGCCTCGGGGTTCGACGGCTCGTTCAAGCGCACAGAATATGGCTATCCTTCGGCAAGCGCTCGCTTGGCCATGCAGGCCGAGTCCTCGTTGTGGGGACGAAGGCGCGTGGTGGGCTCAAAGCTCAAGCACGATGGAACGCTTGGCTACATTAGCCGTGGTGCTGCCCGCCGTAGCGG
>USNA01000106.1 GCA_900555955.1 uncultured Collinsella sp.
CGAGCGGGGGCTCCTGCCTTTTCAGTGCCCTCGGATTGGGTCATAGTGTCTGTCGTTGCCAAAAGAGTGATCCCTTGGGGACGGAGGAAAACGGATCAGTTTGGGCGGTGCTGGCGCCAAGGTTTAAGACCGACGTTGTCCCTTGTTGCTTCCCTACCAGACGGTGAACTGGGCGTTTTCTGTGTTCCAATGGACATCGCGAACGTAGTCGCGCACGCCCGTCGCATCTCGTGCTTCGAACAACTCAAGAATATGAGCATGTTCGTTGTTGGCTTTATTGAGCAGTTTACACGCCGTTTCCTGGTCGACAGTTTCGTAATCGCGCTTGATAAAGCAGCGCTCGAGCTGCGAGATCATATCGCGCAGACGGTCGTTGCCGCAGCGGTTGAAGTACGTCAGATGAAAGTCTCGCTGAATGTCGTCGTACTTTCGGATGAGACCGCCTTGGATCGCGAGGTCCATAGAGCCGACGAGAAATTTCAGCTGCGTAATGTCATCGTCGGTTAGGTTCGGACAGGAGAGATATGCGGCCTGCCCGTCGAGCGGCCCCATAATCTCAAAGACTTCAACGGCGTTTTGCTGATCGAACCCACGGACGCGGAATCCGCGGCGGGGGAGATTGTCCAGGTAGCCATCGCTTGCCAGCTGGATGAGCGCCTCGCGAACCGGCGTGCGCGACACGCCCATGGCATCGCAGATCGTTTGCTCGCTCAGCCGGTCGCCGGCGGACAACTCGCCGGCGTCAATACGGCTCGAAATATAGTCGTATACGTGGTCCTTCAGGGGCCTTCTGAGCGTTTCCATCGGCCTATGTTCCTTAACTGTATTTTTCTAAAATTAAACACGTTTCGCTTGAATAGCTCAGTTGAATTATAGAACGACCAGTTAAATCGTGCTACTTTGCGCCGATACGTAAGAATACGCTTACCGATGAATATCTACCGTTCAGTATTGTATACAATATACAAAACAGGAAAACCGCACTAAGATAAAGCCATCGAAAGGAAGGCGGGCGCGAAGAAGTCCCGCTCTCTGCTAAGAGATCCAAGGAGGATCATCATGACCAAGTTCAGCCACGTCATCATCCGCCGCCCCGGCAAGTCCCTGAGCAATGGCATCACGAGTGCCCCCGAGCTTGGCCAGCCCATCTACGAGCGCGCCATCGAGGAGCACTACGATTACGAGCATGCGCTCGAGCAGTGCGGCGTGGATGTCTCGGTGCTGCCGGCACTCGAGCAGTATCCTGACAGCTGCTTCGTCGAAGATCCGGCCGTTATCACTCGCTGCGGCGCCATCATTACCAACCCCGGCGCCGATAGCCGCAACGGCGAGAAGGACGAGATCGAGCCGGCCGTCCGTCGCTTCTTTGACGACGAGCATGTCAAGCACATCGTTTCTCCGGGCACGCTCGACGGCGGCGACGTCATGATGGTCGGCGACCATTTCTACGTCGGTCGCTCCGCTCGCACCAACGAAGAGGGCATCCGCCAGTTCTGCGAGATTCTCGAGGGCTGGGGCCTCGAGGGTTCCGAGGTTCCGCTGGAGGAGGTCCTGCACCTCAAGACGGGCGTCAACTACATCGAGGACAACAACATGCTCGTCTCCGGTGAGTTTATCGATAAACCCGACTTTGCCCAGTACAACAAGATCGTCGTGCCCGAGGACGAGGCTTACGGCGCCAACTGCATCTGGGTCAACGGTACGGTCATCGTCGCCGAGGGCTATCCGACCGTGCTCAAGGCCGTGCAGGATCTGGGCTACAAGACGCTCGTCGTCGATACCTCCGAGTATCGCAAGGTCGACGGCGGCCTTTCTTGCCTGTCGCTGCGCTTCTAACGCGATAGCTGTAACAGTCTGATGATCGCTTGACCGATGGCCCGGCACCCGATTCGGGACGTCCGGGCCATCTTTCGTTCGATCACATGATGAAGGGGGTGCACATACAATGGCCTCTAAAGCTCAAAACGACGAGATTATCGACCCTAATGGCCTTGATCTCTTTCGTCTGACCATGATGGTCATTACCGCCAGTATTTGTGGCGGCATCTTCTCGCTTGCCGGCGATATGGCAGCGGGCGGGGCAAATACCGGTGCAGTTATCGTCTCGTGGGGAATTTGCTTTATTGGCGTCTTTGCGCTGATGATGGTGTTCAACGGTTTGTCTCAGGCCCGTCCCGACCTGACCGGCGGCATCTATGCATACGCTGCGGCCGGTTTTGGCGATTACATTGGATTCAACTCCGCCTGGGGCTACTGGATCAGCGCATGTCTTTCCAACGTGAGCTTTGCGCTCTTGCTGTTTAGCGCGCTGGGCTATTTCTTCCCTGCGTTTGGCGCGGGCAACAACTTGCTTTCCATCGTCTGCGCCAGTGTGTTTTTGTGGTTCCTTACCGCCCTTGTGCTTCGTGGCGTTAAGGAGGCTGCGGGCATTAACACGATCGTTACATTGGCGAAGCTGGTGCCGCTGGGACTCTTTGTGCTGAGCATCGTGCTCCTGGGCAAGTTCAACGTCGATATCTTTATGGACAACTTCTGGGGAGAGCCGGCTGGTCCTGGCTTTGGCGAGCAGGTTGTCTCGACCATGATCGCCCTTGTCTGGGTCTTCACGGGCATCGAGGGCGCTGTCGTTATCTCGGGCCGTGCAAAGTACGTGCGTGACGTCGGCCGCTCGACGGCACTTGGATTCGCGGCTGTGTTCACGCTGTATCTGATCATCTCGATGCTGTCACTCGGCATTATGCCGCGCGAGGAGATGGCACAGCTCGCAACGCCCTCCATGGCGGGAATTCTCGAGTGCGCAATCGGTCCTGTTGGCGCTGCCATCGTAAACCTTGGCGTTATTCTCTCGCTGGTCGGCGCGATGCTGGGCTACGTCATCATTGCATCCGAGACGCCGTTCGAGGCAGCGCGCCAGGGGTCCTTCCCTCTGGCGTTTGCCAAGACGAACAAACACGATGCCCCGGTGGTAACGGTTCTCGTGAGCTCCGGCATCACGCAACTCTTCTTGATCGTGTCGTATGTGGCGGCGAGCACCTACCAGTTCTTCTACAGCTGCGCAGTCAATACGATCCTAGTTCCGTACGTGTGCTCGGCAGCCTATTACATGGTGATCGGCTGGAAGAACGAGCATCTGGACGGGCCGCATGCGCCAAGCGTCGGCAAGGCGCGCTTCTTCGGTACGCTCGGCTTCATCTACACATTGTTCCTGGTGTGGTCGACGGGTCTTCAGGGCGTTATGATCACGACGATCCTTTTTGCTCCGGCCATTCCCGTCTATATGCTGGGCGAGCGAGGTCGCGGTAAGCCGGTGCTTCCGCACCTGCACGACAAGCTGATCGCAGCGGTGGTCATTGTCGTGGCAATCATTTCGCTGTATCTGCACTTTGCCGGCATTGCGCCGATTGTCTAAGGCTATGGCGAGTTTCATTGCTAGGTAAGCCGGCGGGCATCGCGTATCGGTGCTACTTGGCATTCCATAGCTGATGTGGGTCTCTATAACGTGCCTATGTGAGCGCCCACCAAGCCCGCGCAGGTGACATTTGTTGCCAGCGCGGGCCTTTGCTGTTGCGGCGAAATGCTGCCGGCAGCTGGGGACGTTCCTGTTGTGCCGCCGCCTTGGGACACTCCTTGGTTGTTTTGCATGCGACGAAGGGAATGGATCATTTTGTCGAGGGGGCGGGCGGCTTTCGGTCCTCGGGGAAACCACGGCCCGGAATCCCCCTTGCACCAATCTGTCGATTGAACATCGGTGTGTGTTCGCGCTATCATGCGTGGTTAAATGGTTAGCCATGGCAAACGGTTAGCCAAGTTAAACAAAATGCAACGCCCTGTGGGCGCCGGGGGAGGAACGCGGACGTGAGACTCGATACACTCGAGATTGGAAAGGATGCCGTTGTCGCATCGGTGGCATCGGACGATCAGGCACTCCGACAGCATATTTTGGACATGGGCCTAACGCCGGGCACCGAAGTCACCATGATGAAGTACGCCCCTATGGGCGACCCGCTCGAGATTCGCCTGCGTGGCTATGAGTTGACGCTGCGCAAGGACGATGCCGCTCGCATCGAGCTCGTGGGCATTCACGACACCGATACGGGTCCGCGCGCTAACGCCGCAATCGGCACGACGGAGCATCCGGCCCTGGGCGAGGGGACGTATTCGCCCCGCGCGGCAAAGACGGCCGTGCCCGAGGGCGCACCGCTGCATTTTGCCCTCGCCGGCAACCAAAACTGCGGCAAGACCACGCTGTTCAACCAGCTGACGGGCTCCAACCAGCATGTCGGTAACTTTCCTGGCGTGACGGTCGACCGCAAAGATGGCGCCATCCGCAACCACCCCGAGGCAAGCGTTACCGATCTGCCCGGCATTTACTCTCTGTCGCCGTACACGGGCGAGGAGATCGTAAGCCGCCAGTTTATCCTGGATGAGCACCCCGACGCCATCATCGATATCATCGACGCCACCAACATCGAGCGTAACCTTTACCTGACGCTGCAGCTTATGGAGCTCGATCGACCCATGGTCATCGCGCTCAACATGATGGACGAGGTGACGGCCAACGGCGGCGCCGTGGACGTCAACCTGCTCGAGAGCCTGCTGGGCGTGCCTGTTGTTCCCATTAGTGCTGCCCGCAACGAGGGTATTGGCGAGTTGGTGGATCATGCCTTGCACGTGGCGCGGTTCCGCGAGCGTCCCGGTCGCCTGGACTTCTGCGCGCCCGATGGTCCGGACGGCGGCGCGCTGCATCGCTGCATTCACGGCATCGCCAACCTTATCGAGGACCATGCCGCGACGGCGCACATTCCCGTGCGTTTTGCGGCGACCAAGCTGGTTGAGGGCGACGAGCTGGTGACCGAGGCGCTTCACCTGGACCGCCACGAGCTCGCCGCCATCGAGCA
>USNA01000107.1 GCA_900555955.1 uncultured Collinsella sp.
TTGACATTCGGGCACTCGCCGTCCGTCGGGCATCGATCCCGCCGTTATCCGTTTTTGGTTCGAGAGGGGAACCATCATGGCTGAAGAATTCGATTTCCATCCGATGTGGGAGAGTCTCGGCATGAATCTTGCCGACCACGACATGCTACTGGGCGCCGTGGGCCAGATGTACGGCGATATGTTCCTGACGCAGAACAATCGTCCCAAGTCCACGTCCTACCTGGACTTTGTGGCCACCAACATCCACAGCGGCCGTATTAAGGAGATGCTCGACAAGAAGGAGGCCGGCGAGGCCACCAAGATCGTCGGTTCGTTCTGCGTGTACGTGCCCGAGGAGATCGTACTTGCCTGTGACGGCATCCCCGTGGGCCTGTGCTCGGGTGCCGACTGGGCAACCGATAAGGTCGAGGAGCACCTGCCGCGCAACACCTGTCCGCTTATCAAGAGCTTTGCCGGCTTTAAGCTGGGTGAGGTCTGCCCTTACATCGAGTCGAGCGACCTGGTGGTGGGCGAGAACACCTGCGATGGCAAGAAGAAGGCCTACGAGTTCTTTGCCACGCAAAAGAACATGTACGTCATGGATATTCCCAACGTGCACGACGAGTCGACGCTCGTGACCTGGAAGGCCGAGATCAAGAAGCTCGCCGCCAAGATTGAGGAGGAGTGCGGCGTCACGATTACGCCTGAGCGCCTGAAGACCGCCATCCACGCCGTCAATGAGAAGCGTCGCGCCCTGCAGCGCCTCGCTGCCACGCGCGCTGCCGACCCGGCGCCCATCAGCGGTCTCGACAGCCTGCTGACCGTTCAGGCCGCCTTTATGGACGACACGCCGCGTCTGACCGGAGCCATCAACGATATGGCGGCTGAGTGCGAGCAGCGTGTCGAGGCCGGCGAGGGCGTGGCGCCCAAGGGGACCAAGCGCATCCTGTACACCGGTACGCCCATGGCCGTGCCCAACTGGAAGCTGTTCAACCTCATCGAGAAGGCCGGCGGCGTTGTGGTGGGCGAGGAGTCCTGCACGGGCTCGCGCTACTACAAGGACCTGGTCGACGAGTCCGGCGAGACGGTCGACGAGATGCTCGATGCCATCGCCGAGCGCTACTTTAAGATCAACTGCGCCGTCTTTACGCCCAACGACCAGCGTATGAAGGACATTGTCCAGATGGCCAAGGACCTGCATGCCGACGGCATCGTCGACGTGGCCTTGCAGCTCTGCACGCTCTACGAGATGGAGTCGTTTGCCGTGGAGAAGGCCGCCGAGGAGGCAGGCATTCCGTTTATGCACATCACCACCGACTACGCCGGCGAGGACGCAGGCCAGCTGCAGACGCGCATTGAGGCTTTCTTGGAAACCATTTAGGGCTATCCGTCTCGGCGGCTTCCCCAGGCACCCGATCTTGCCGTTTTAACCGTCGCTTGCGTACCAAAGTACGCGGCGTTCCTCTTTCACGGCAACCTCGAGCACCTGGGAAAGCCGTTTCCTTGGTTGGTTAAAAGGTTTGTTAAGGAGTTATATGTCGGAATATATTGAGCAGCCGTTACCGCGCACGTTTGAGGAGTTCAACGAGCAGCGCAAGGCGGCGTTTATTCGCGTCAAGGATTACAAACAGGCCGGTAATCGCCTGGTCGGCTTTTTGTGCAGCTATACGCCGCTCGAGATTATCGATGCCGCGGGGGCTGCGAGTGTGGCTCTGTGTGGTACGTCCGATGAGGTGATTCCCGAGGCCGAGAAGGTGCTGCCGGCAAACCTGTGCCCGCTCATCAAGTCGACCTACGGTTTTGCCTACTCGCAAAAGTGCCCGTTTACGTACTTTAGCGACATGATCATCGGCGAGACCACCTGCGACGGCAAGAAGAAGATGTACGAGCTACTCAACGAGCTCAAGCGCACTCACATTCTGCATCTTCCGCAGGGTCGCGATCGTGCCTACGAGCGTGAAGGCTGGTACGAGGAGTGCCGCCTGCTCAAGGAGGAGCTCGAGGGCTTCTACGGCATCACGATTACCGACGATGACCTGCGCGCTGCCGTCCGTCGTCGCAACCGTTTGCGTGCGGCCCAGCTCGAGATGTTTGCGCTGCAGGCCAATCAGCCGGCGGCCATGAGCGGCGTCGACCTGATGAGCACCATGTTTGCCGGCACGTTCAGCTTTGATATCGAGGCTTATACGCAGCAGCTGGAGCAAAAGGTTGCCAAGCTGCGCGAGGCCTACGACGCGGGTGAGCGCCCGGTTACGGCGGATGCCAAGCGCATCCTGATCACCGGTTGCCCGGTGGGTGGTGTGATCAACAAGATAGGTCGCACCATCGAGTCCAACGGCGGTGTGGTCGTGTGCATGGACGACTGCTCGGGCGAGCGCACGGCGGCCATGATGATCGACCCGGATGCTCCCGACATCCTGCGCGCCATCGCCGACCGCTACCTGGACATCAACTGCTCGGTCATGACGCCTAACGAAGGCCGCATGGGAAACACGCTGGCTATGTGCGAGAAGTACCATGTCGATGGCGTGGTAGAGAGCGTGCTGCAGGCGTGCCACACCTTTAACGTGGAGAGTGCACGCATGCAGGAGGCCGTCGAGGGTGCGGGCATTCCGTATATGAAGATCGAGACCGACTACAGCAACGGCGACATGGGCCAGATCGAGACTCGCATCGCCGCCTTCATCGAAACCCTCTAGCTTCCTCAGGCACCGGATCTTGCTCCTCAAACCGTCGCTTGCGTACCCAAAGTACGCTGCGCTCCTCTTTCGGGGCAATCTCCGGCACCTGAGAAACCTAGAGCTAAGGCGCCTGAACGCGCCGCTACCTTTGATGTTTAGATTGGGAGAGAGCCATGATAGGGATCGGGATCGATATCGGGTCTACGGCGGCTAAGACTGCCGTGGTCGACGGGGAGGGTTCGGTGGCGTGGACGTGCGTGCAGCCAACCGGGTTTTCCTCGGTCGATGCTTCCGAGCGGCTGCGCGAGGCGCTGGCAGCGGCCGGCTACGACGTGACGGCCGACGACGTGCGCGTGGTCGCGACCGGCTACGGTCGTGTCGCCGTGCCCTATGCGCACAAGGTCGTGACCGAGATTACCTGCCACGGTACCGGTGCCGTGCGCCTGTTTGGCGATCACGGCACCGTGATCGACGTGGGCGGTCAGGACACCAAGGTCATTCAGCTTAAAAGTGGCCGAGTGGCCAAGTTTGCCATGAACGACAAGTGCGCCGCCGGCACGGGGCGCTTTTTGGAGATCATGGCCGACCGCCTAGGTATTTCCCAGCAGCAGATGGCCGATCTGGCACGTTCCGGCGAGCCTACCAAGATTTCCAGCATGTGCACGGTGTTTGCCGAAAGCGAGGTCATCAGCCTGATCGGTCGTGGCGAGCCGCGCGAGAACATTGCGCGTGGCGTGATCGACAGCGTGGTCTCGCGCGTGGCGACCATGGCCGGGCAGGCCGCGGGCGCCCCGTACTACCTGACCGGTGGTCTGTGCGAGAACGCCTTCGTGGTGGAGCGGTTGGGCGAGCTACTGGGGTCGCCGGTGACCACCTCGCCCCAGGCCCGCTTTGCAGGTGCCATCGGTGCTGCCGTCCGCGCGCGGGCACTGGTTTAAGGGGCCCTGTCGATGCGCATCCTCAACATCTCGGCCCAAAAGCCCGATAGCACGGGCAGCGGCACGTATCTTTCGGCGCTCGTGCGCTTCCAGCTGGCAGCCGGGTGCGAGCCCGCCGTCCTCTGCGGCGCCGCCCCGGGCGACACGCAGGGCGACATCCCGGCGGGCGTACCCGTCTATACCGTCGACTTCGACACCCCTGAGCTGCCTTTTCATATCTGCGGTATGTCCGATGGCATGCCCTATCCCTCTACGCGTTATCGTGACCTGACGCCTTCGATGCTCAAGGCAGTTGAGCGGGCATTTGCTGCTGCAATCGATCGGGCGGTGGCTGAGTTTCAGCCCGATCTGGTGCTCTGCCATCACCTGTATCTGGTGACCGCATTGGCGCGCGAGTGCGTCCGGGGCGTGCCGGTTGTTGCCGTGTGCCATTCGACCGACCTGCGCCAGCTGCGTTCGCATGCGCTCGAGCGCGATCGCATCGTACGTGCGGTTCGTCGGCTCGATGCCGTCTTTGCGCTCCATGCTGAGCAGGCTGAGCAGATTGGCCTGGTGTGCGGCGTCGATACCGATCGCATCCACGTGATTGGGACGGGCTACGACCATCGCGTCTTCTGCCGCGACGCAAGCGTGGCGAGGCAGCCGGGATCGCTTGTGTACGTGGGCAAGATTTGCTTTAAAAAGGGCGTCGAGTCGCTGGTCCGAGCCGTGTCATTGCCGATTGACGATGACGTCCGCCCATCTGGCTTGGTACTTGTGGGCGGCCGCGGGGACGATGCCGAGTACGCGCGTATCGAGCGCTTGGCTGCGGCCTCGAATGTGCCGGTGGCGCTGGCGGGGCGCCTGGATAGCGATGGGCTCGTGCGTGCCTACCGCAGTTCCGACGTCTTTGTGCTGCCTTCGTTTTACGAGGGTCTACCGCTCGTGACGATCGAGGCTCTCGCGTGCGGCTGCAAAGTTGTGGCGACCGATTTGCCCGGCGTTCGTCCCTGGATGCAGGCGATGCTTCCCGGTGCTCCCGTGACGTGGGTGGCGTCGCCGCGTATGACGGATGTCGATACGCCCGTGGCGGCCGACCTTCCGTTGTTTGAGCGCGCACTGGCAGATGCTATCGCGCAGGCGCTTGCGGAGCCGCCTTCGACGTTCGAGCCGTCGGCGGTCTCTTGGGAAGCGTGCCTGGGGCGTATACTTAAAGTCGTTGATTTGTTGGAAGGGGGTTCGTATGGCTGACGATCAGATTAAGCTCACGTCTATGACGGCCGCGGGCGGGTGAGCCGCTCAAGTTGCGTCGAATGCACAG
>USNA01000108.1 GCA_900555955.1 uncultured Collinsella sp.
GCCGGCGGCGACGGCAGCGTCCATGCGGCGGCTCGCGGCACTCGGCTGCGACAGATAGCGCTCGTCCAAAAAGGCCAGTGCGCGGTCCACGTCCAGGTCGCCGTAGAGCGTGATATAGGAGTTGGAAGGATTGTAGTGGCGCGCATGCGTGTCCAGGAACTGCTCGTAAGTGAGCGCGGGAATCGCGCGCGGGTCGCCACCGCTCTCGTGCGCATAGGCGGTGTCGGGATAGAGCGCGGCGTTGACGGCGTCGTCCAGCACGCTCATGGGGTCGGACAGCGCACCCTTCATCTCGTTGAACACCACGCCGTTATAGCGCAGCGTGCCCTCACGCAGGCTCGCGGAGCTGCCGTCGCCCTCGCCCTCGGCGCCCTCCGGCAGGTCTAGCTCGTAGTGCCAACCCTCCTGCTCAAAAATGGTGGGCTTAGTATAGATGGCCGGGTTGAACACCGCGTCCAGGTACACGTCCATCAGGTTGTACAGGTCCTGCTCGTTGGTGGTGGCAACGGGGTAGATGGTCTTGTCGGGGTAGGTCATGGCGTTGAGGAACGTCTGCATGGAGCTCTTGATCAGGTCCACGAACGGCTCCTTGACGGGAAACTTGGCCGATCCGCACAGCACCGAGTGCTCAAGAATATGGAACACGCCGGTGGAATCGGCCGGCGGCGTCTTAAAGCCAATGGCAAAGGCCTTGTTTTCGTCGTCGCATGCCAGGTACAGCAGGCGAGCGCCCGAGGCGGTGTGGCGCAGCACGTAGGCGTCCGAATCGAGCTCGGGCACGGTCTCGCAGCGCTCGATGGCAAAGCCGTGGCAGTTAGTGCCGGGCACTAACAGCGCGGCGGCAGCGGCGCGCGGGTCGGTTGAGGTGGTGGGCATATGCAGTCTCCTTTGACGCCCCAGCGGGGGCGAATCGAGTCGAATCCTCGAGAGTATACCCATATGGGGCCCTCGACCAATCTGCCGCACGAGCGTGGATTTTCGGACACACGAGCGTGGAAATTCGGACGCAAATTGAACGAGAGTGGATTTTCGGACGGAAACAGCCCCAAAACGCCAAAAACCGTCCGGAAATCCACTCTCGATTCCTGACCGTCCATCACTCATGCATTTCTCATCTCTCACTCATCTCTAATATGAGAGATAACAGAAAGATGAGAGATAAATATGAGAGATAACTGAGCAGCAAAGAGACAAGCAATCATGGTATTGTCTCAATACCGATTATTCTACCAGCAAAAACATGTTTAAATGAAACAGATGGCAGACATCTTATCTTCCATCTCTTACTTATCTCTAATATGAGAGATAGCAGAAAGATAAGAGATAATTACGAGAGATAACTGAGAGACGAAGGAAATCTATTCGCGGCATTCTCCGCCGGGCCGAGCGAAAGGACGTGCAGATGAACGAAAACGAGCTGACCGGTCTGCTCGAGTCTTTAAGGCGCATGGGCTCGGACGATCTTAACGTCGAGGTCAAGGAGAGCGCCACGACGCTTTCTCGCGACGTATGGGAAACGGTTAGCGCATTCGCGAATACCGCCGGCGGAATTATCGTGCTCGGCGTGAGCGAGCGCGCGGGCTTTGTCCCGGTTGAGAACTTTGAGACCGAGAAGGTGCTCAACCAATTCGTAGCGGGCATGGGTGATGCCGGCGGCCGCGGAAAACTGGCCAATCCGCCCAAATACACTATTGAGCGCGTGGAGCTTCGGGGCACCGTGGTTCTCGTTATCACGATTGAGGAGCTCGACCCGTCGAGCAAGCCCTGCTATGTAATAGAGCGCGGCGTCCAGGGCGGCAGCTACAAGCGCATCGATGACAAAGACGTGCCACTTTCATCGACCGAGGTTTTGGCGCTGTCGTCATACGAGCGGACGAGTCCTAGCGATCGCGATGCGGTGCCCGGCGCGGTCGCAGGCGATCTTGACGAGGCCCTGGTCGATCGCACGATAGAGCGTGCTTTCTCGCTGACACCCCGGGCAATGCGCGGCGCGCCGGACAAGAAAACGAAGCTGGAGCGCCTGAATTTCCTCGACTCCCAGGGCAATGTTACTAAGGCCGGGCTCCTGGCCGCGGGTGCCTATCCTCAGCAGTTCTATCCTAAGCTCTTTATCGATGTGGCGGTCTATGCCGGAACGCAGAAGGGCGCGGCGGGATCGTTGAGGTTCATGGACCGTACGATCTGCGAGGGAACGTTGGGCGAAATGATCTCGGATGCCGTCGCGGCAATCGCCAAGAATTTGCGGCGAACCTCGACGATCCAAGGCGTCTCGCGTGTCGACTCGCTGGAGATTCCCGAGGAGGTCCTGCGCGAGGCAATCGCCAACGCCGTAATCCACCGAGAATACGGAGATCGGTTCTGTGGGCAGTCGATCGCTGTTGACGTCTTTGATGACCGTATCGAAGTGACGAACCCCGGCGGCCTATACGGAGGAAAGACTCGCGAGAACCTGTTTGACGGCAGCTCCCGATGTCGCAATGCGACGCTTGTGAAGCTCATGTCGCTTGTCCCATTGCCCGACGGCGTGGGCTCTCCTGCCGAAGGCAACGGGTCGGGCATTCCAATGATGCTCGATGCCATGCGTGCGCACGGTCTGGCTGAGCCCCTGTTTTGCCCTGGTTTTGACCGGTTTAAGGTTGTCCTCTACCGAGCGAAGGTTGAGCAAATCGATCATGGTGGGGACTTAATTGTGGCGGCACTCAAGCGCAACGGCGAACTGGGAACACGTGAACTGGCAGAATGCACGGGACTCACCGTCTCCCAGGTTAGGACGCGCGTCAATGCGCTTATCGCGCAGGGCAAGCTAGAGCCTACGGCCGCGGCGACGAGCCGTAACCGCAAGTACCGGTTAACGGAGCGCGCAAAGCAGCTGCGCTAGCCCCTCGCCCCCACCATCCCGCCATTTCACGCGCTGCACATCGAAACCTGCGGCAAAGCAGTTACAATAGCCCAATGTGCATCGCGCACGACGATGATATCGGCGCCCGCGACTGGGGGAGAAAACATGGCAGAGCAACAGATAACGCCGGGGACTAAGCTTCAGGTGGCATTCGACGTGCCCATGGGCCAAAAAACCGACTTCAACATGCTCGCCACGTACAAAGAGAACCTGGACGAAGCGTACTTTCTTATGAGCGCGCCCATGCTCGCCGGCAAGCCGCTCATCATGGACGAAAACCAAAAGCTCCTGCTGCAATACAAAGTGGGCGAGGAAACGTTCGTGCTCGCCGGCTACCCCGAGTCGGTCGAGAAAAAGGGCATCCGCACCTACTGGAAAATGCGCAAAGTCGCCGAGCAGCGCAGCTTTGTCAAGCGCCGCGACGAGCGTTTTAAGGTCGCCATGCGCCTGACCTACCAGCGCGACAACGCGCCGACCCCCGAGCCCGAGGACGCCATGACCATCGACGTCTCGGCCGGCGGTCTGGCTATTTACCTCAACGATTACCCCGACGTGGGCGAGGCCCTGGCCGTGCAAATGCCCTCGATCCGTCTGCAGGGCGAGCGGCACGAGCTGCCCGAGCAGCTGGGTATCGTGTGCTGGGTGCGCCGCGCGCCCAAGGGCAGCCTGTACCGCAACGTCTGCGGCCTACAGTTCCGTTACGCCGACGACATGGAGCGCGAGCTCGTCAAAGAATACGTCGGCTACATCCGCGCCAAATATAAGCTCTGATCGCTATGGCACTGTTCAAACGTAACGACAACAAAGATCAAGCTGCCGAGGATTTGGCCGAGAATCAAGCCGAGGGTGTGGCCGAGGATTTGATCGAGGATCAGACCGAGGACACGTCGCAGGACGCGCCCGGCACCAATGCCGAGGACGCGCCCGGCGAGGACTCCGCACCCGAGCAGGCTCCCGCCTCCCGCAAGCGCTTCGGCAAACCCAACCGCAAGCCCAAGCCCAAGCGCAACCTCCGCGGCGTGGTGCGCATCGAGGAGCTGGAGCAGGCGCTGGCCGACCAGGACCTCGACGACATCGACCCCGACGCGGTCGTGTCCATGTATATGCCCAAGCGCCGCATGGAGCGCATCGGCGCGGCACTGCTGCGCATGGACAAGCTGCAAAAGGCCCTCGTGGTGCTGGCGCTTGTCTTTGGCGTGCTGTTCGCCCTGTCGTTTATGCAGGAAAACATGGGTAACTTCACCATCAACCTCAACCGCCTGGAGCTGTTCCGCCGCGGCGTGGCCATTGCCGACAACGGCGACTTTAACAACGCCACCGCGCGCCTGGCCGCCGACGCCTTGGACAACGGCACCAATATCGCCGCTGAGGACCTGCCCGACAATCTGGACGATATCGACGGCAGCCATAACGGCAAGAACTACGTGGCGTACACCTTCTATATCCGCAACGCCGGCAAGACCGATCTGGGCTACAGCGCCAAGCTCAAGGTGGTCAGCGCCAGCAAGGGCGTGGAGAAGGCCGCGCGCGTGAGGGTGTATCGCAATGGCGAGCCCACCACCTATGCGGCTGCCGCGACCGACGGCAACTCCGAGCCCAACACCGAGCCGTTTGCGTCCAAAGACATGGTGACGACTATCAGCCACAAAAACTTTCGCGTAGGCGATGTGGACAAGTACACCGTGGTCATTTGGCTGGACGGCGACGACCCGGAGTGCGTGGACAAGATCATCGGCGGCGCGGTGGAGTTCGGTTTCGATTTTGATTCGTCCGAGACCGACGATTCGAGCTTGTTCGTTAAGTTCGTGCAGGATATTGCCGACACCCTGACCGGCAACGACCCCATTAGCGCGAGCGGCAACGAGGCTCCCGATTACTACAAGGAGCACAACGTGACTTGGAGTAACCGTCGCAACCAAAAGAACTCGCCCGCAGGGGACGGG
This sequence comes from uncultured Collinsella sp., assembly GCA_900555955.1. GTDB lineage: Bacteria > Actinomycetota > Coriobacteriia > Coriobacteriales > Coriobacteriaceae > Collinsella. The sequence goes on from USNA01000108.1 coordinate 4,843, forward strand.
GACAAGTAGAACGAACAAGCGCCGGGCC
>USNA01000109.1 GCA_900555955.1 uncultured Collinsella sp.
GCCATCGACCACGATCGCTGCGTGGGCTGCGGCCGCTGCATCGGCGTGTGCAACCAGGACGCCATCAAGCCCGGCTATGAAGCCGCGGCCGACGTGCTCAACTGCAAGATCGCCGAGTACACCAAGGCCGTCGTCGACGGCCGCCCGAGCTTCCACATCTCGCTTGCCATGGACATCAGCCCCAACTGCGATTGCCATCCCGAAAACGATACGCCTATCGTCAACGACATCGGCATGTTCGCGAGCTTCGACCCGGTCGCCATCGACCAGGCCTGTGCCGATGCCGTCATGGCGTCCGAGCCGCTTCCCAACACCGAGCTCACCGATAGCGCGGCCAAGATGGAGCACAACCACGAGCATCTGGAGGGCGAGCAAGCCGAGGACCCCTTCTGCATCACGCATCCCGACACCGACTGGCGCACCTGCATTGCGCATGCCGAGAAGATCGGCCTGGGCACGAGCAAGTACGAGCTCATCGAGGTCAAGTAGCACCTGTCCATTGGACATATCGAGCGCTTTTGTAGCGCAACGTTAGCAAAAGCCGCCCGCGAGCACAGCTCTCGCGGGCGGCTTTCCGGAAGTATGCGGCAAATTTCGAGACCGCCGAGCACACGACATTTTTTGGCAACAAAACCCCTGATAAATTGTTGGTAAAACTGCGGTCTGGTCGGCAGCTCCAGATTTTGCCGCATACTTCCGGAAATAGGTGGTCAGATAAAGCCCCAGACGTTGCTTTTTGCCTAAAAATACTCGTCGAGGAAGTCATCGACCGTGTTCCAGTAGAGCTCGGGGTCAACTTGCGCACTCTTGGCGTGGGTGGCGCCATGGATGGTGAGCTTTTGCTTGACCTTGCTGGCGCACGCGTCGTAGTTTTGGTCGAGCATGCTGTACGGCACAAAGGTGTCCTGTTCGCCGTGGATAAACAGCATGGGAACCGTCGCGTGCTTGAGTTGCTCCACACTGCTCGCCTTATGAAAGTCGTAGCCCGCGCGCACGTTGCACACCAAGTTTGCTACATCGAGCAAGGGAAAGCTGGGCAGGCCGAACACGTCCTTGAGCTGCAGAGAAAACTCGTCCCAAACACTCGTATAGCCGCAGTCCTCGATAATGCATTTCACGTTTGCGGGCAGAGATTCCCCCGCGACGTTCATGGCGGTTGCCGCACCCATCGACTCGCCAAAGACCAGGATGCGCGCCTCGGGGTCGGCTGCAACGATCCACCCAATCCATGCAACGACATCGAGCCGCTCGGGCCAGCCCATGCCGATATAGTCGCCGCCGGAGCGCTCGTGGGCGCGGGCGGCAGGCGCGAGCACGTTCATGCCACGGTCGTGGAAGCGCTTGGCGTATCGGGCCACGCCGATGGGCTCGTTGGTATATCCATGCAGGCAGACGGCGTAATCGTGGGTGTTCTCCGAGGCGGCAAAATACCAAGCGGCAAGTTCGGTTCCGTCATCTGCCGTGAGGCTGCTGCTCTCACGATTCTCTTTAAACCATGCCCGCGCCTCGGTTCCCTCGGCATCCGGCTGCTCACCTTCTTTGTCGTTCTTGCTATCCTGCATCATCTTCATGGTGTACGGCGCTTGGGGATTCAGCGCGAAGTCAAACAGAAAGTTGCCGGCAAATCCGAGCAGCGCAACGACAACCACCAGTGCAACGATGCCGGCTATCTTGAGCTTTCGATGGGAACGTGCGTTTTGAGCCATGCGGTATTCTCCTGTAAGATGTTAATACATCAACATTTAATGCAAGCGCATTATGGACGTTCGCCGTTGATGCGTCAACAGACAAAGAATGGGTAAACAAAGGGTCACGTATGGTGCAAATTTCGCACGTACCTAGACGCTTTGATATAGTGTTGAGAACTCTTTACGTTGGAGGATGTAACCGGCATGTCCGATTCGAGCGACAGTTCTAAGCCGCGACCCAAGACCGCGGCCGTTCCACACTACACGGTGGGCGAGGAGATCATGAACTCCGTCACCCATGGTGTCGGCTGCCTGCTGGGTATCGCGGGCCTGGTGCTCCTGATCGTATTCGCTGCCCTGCGCGGCGGAGGCCCGGCCCACATGGCCGCGGCGATTGTCTATGGCGTCAGCATTATTCTCGAATATCTGGCCTCCACGCTCTACCACGCGATTCAGCCCGCGCGCGCCAAGCGCGTGTTTCGCATCATCGACCATAGCTGCATCTACCTGCTCATAGCCGGCAGCTATACGCCGTTTTGCCTTATCACGCTCGCAAACGACGGCGGCCCTGCGCTGTTCTTTGCCGTATGGGCCATCGCCATTGTCGGCATCGCCCTCGAGTGCTTTATGCGCGAGCGTCAACCGCACTGGGTAAGTGGCTTGGTCTACCTGCTGATGGGCTGGCTCGTTGTCTTTAAGCTGCCCGAACTTGTGGCGCTGCTCAATCCCGTGGCACTTGCTCTGCTCGCCGTCGGCGGCGTGTGCTACACCGCGGGCGTGCCGTTCTATATCGCCAAAAACGTGCGCTATCTACACAGCGTGTTTCACCTGTGGGTGCTCGCCGGTAGCATCTTCCAGTTCATGGCGGTGATCCTCTTCGTAATCTAGCGACCATGCCTGCGCGCCCGCGTCCTCGTTTGGGTGCCAGCGCAATTGCCGTATCCGCCACCAACGTTTTACCCTAACGTCCCGAATCTTGGAGGTTCGAGAAACTCCCGATGGACATAACCATCTCCCTTATCACCACCCTCGTTTTGACCCTCATCAACGGCTACTTCTCTATGTCCGAGATGGCGCTCACCACGGCAAAGCGCGCTGTGCTGGAGCACGAGGCCGAGGAAGGCGACAAACGCGCCGAGCGCGCCATTAAGCTGGCCGCCGATTCCGATCAGCTGCTCGCCACCATCCAGGTCGCCATCACGCTCGTGGGCTTTGCCTCGTCCGCCGTCGCCTCGACGAGCCTGTCCGACCCGCTTGCCACGTGGCTCATGAGCTTTGGCATCGCGCCGCTTTCCGCCATCGCGCGCGGCCTGGCGCCGGTCATCATTACTGTCGCCGTCGCCTTTGTGTCCATCGTGGTTGGCGAGCTCGTGCCCAAGCGCATCGGCCTGGCTAATGCCGAAGGCGTATCCAAGCAGGTCGTGGGACCGCTCTCCGTGTTCCAAAAGATTGCCCGCCCGCTCGTGTGGCTGACCGGTGCCTGCTCCGACGGCCTGGCCCGCATCCTGCGCATCAAGAGCGCCGATGACCGCCAGAACGTCTCGGAGGAAGAGATCAAGTACATGGTCTCGGAGCAGGATGATCTGCTCGACGAGGAAAAGCGCATGATCCACGAGATCTTCGACCTGGGCGACACCGTTGCCCGCGAGGTTATGGTGCCGCGCGTGGACACCACCATGTGCGAGGACGACGAGACGGTCGCCGACGTGCTGTCCGCCATGCGCCAGACCGGCTTTAGCCGCATCCCCGTCTATCACGAGGATCCCGACAACGTCGCCGGCATCGCGCACATCAAGGACCTGATCCAACCTTCGCTCGACGGCAAGGGCGACCAGCCCATCGCCGACTTTTTGCGCGACGCCGCCTTTGTGCCCGACACCAAGGACATCCTGCCGCTGCTGTCCGAGATGCAGACCTCGCACGACCAGATCGTGGTGGTCGTGGACGAGTACGGCGGCACGGCCGGTATTATCACCATCGAGGACATCGTCGAGGAGATCGTGGGCGAGATCGAGGACGAGTTCGATCCCGACAACAAGTACCTCACGCGCCTTTCGCGCCGCGAGTGGCTTGTCGATGGGCGTTTTTCGTGCGATGACGCGATTGAGCTTGGTTGGCCGCTCGAGGAAAGCGATGATTATGAGACCATCGCCGGCTGGATTTTGGAGCTTTGCGACTCGGTGCCCGACATCGGAGAGGTGTTTGAGGTTGCGGGGTACAAGTTTAAGGTGCAGTCGATGCGTGGCCAGCGCATCTCGCTCATTCGCGTGATCGCTCCGGCCGAAACCGATAAGAAGGATTCCGAGTCCTCGGCAGATAAGCCGGCGGCGTCGGACGCGGGTTCTGCGGACCCGCACGATGGCGACGAGTAGGGCGAGGAAGAGTAGGGGAGAGTTATGGCAGGCCTGTTCAACATCCTTAAGGTCACCGTCAGCGAGGACAAGATCTGCGCGCATGTGCTGGTGAACCCCGGCATGCCGCTCATGACCTCGGAGGATATCGAGGCCACGGCGCGCGTGTACTACCTGGTGCCCGCGATTGCCAAGCATCTGTGCCTGGGCGATTCGGGTCGCGAGTTCCAGGATTGCATGGGCCAGACCGAGCTTTGCCACCTGCTGGAGCACGTGACGGTCGAGCTCATGAACGAGACCGGGCTTGCCGGCAGCATTTCGTGCGGCCGCACCCGCGTGAGCGAGCACGACGAGCGTGTCTTTGAGGTTGAGCTTTCGTGTCCCGACGATGCGCTGGCCATTGGCGCGCTGTCTTCGGCGACCTTTATGATGGACTGGGCGTACCTGCATGCCGACCAGCCGGCCCCCGACGTGGAAGGCACGGTCGCTGGCCTGCGCAATCTGGTGCTGGGTATGCGTGCCGAGGCCGAGGGCAAGGACCCGCATGAGGCCGTTGCCGCTGCGAACGGCGAGGACGTGGCAGAGGATGCGCCCGAGGGCGATGCTCCTGCCGACGCCGACACTGAGCCCGTTGCCGAGGCGTCTGCCGAGCCCGAGTCTGCGGAGCCCCAAGGCGTCCCGAGCTTTGACGACGAGCCGCAGATGTCAATCGATACCGAGGGTGCGGTCGCCGAGAACCACGAGGCCCCCGCGGCCGTCTTTGGCGGTGCGGCAACGGCTCCGTCCGGCTCGGCGCACGAGGGCAACCTGCCGC
>USNA01000110.1 GCA_900555955.1 uncultured Collinsella sp.
AGATGTTCCAAGATAACCTCGGTGGGGGCGAACTATGTCGTCAAGCCGGTCGAGGACGCACGCCTGTCAAAGGCACTCGACAAGATCGAGGCAGCCTTGGGTGCCCGTCGTGTTATCCACGCTCCGCGCCAGCCTTTGCGTCTGACGGTGGACCGCGGGGGCAAAAAGGTGTTCATTCCCGCCGCAGACGTCTGCTACTTTGAGGCGCGCGCCGATTTTTGCAACGCCATCTGCGCCGAGGGAACGTACCTGATCAATGAGTCGATCTCTTCGCTCGAGCGTCGCTTGGTCTCCGAGGGCTTTATTCGCGTTCATCGCAGCTATCTGGTCAATTTGGAAGACGTGCACAATGTCGAGATCGGTTCCACGGGTCTTATGGAGCTCAGACTCGATCGCGTAACCTCGACGGTGCCCGTGTCCCGCCGTCGCGCTGCCGAGGTTAAAGCACACTTGGGGCTTGCGTAGACGGTCTGCGTGCCGTCGTTTACCATCGCAGGTTTGGCATGGGCGCGCGGTGGGCATAATGGGTGGCATCGAATGAAATCGAAAGGATCATTATGCCCGCGCTTATCACCCATCATCTGTTTGGCGAGGAAAGCATCGACCGTCTTCCACAGGGCGTCATCACGTCCGATGAAGAGCGCATTGCCTTTATCTTGGGCAACCAAGGCCCCGACCCGTTTTTCTTTCACATTCTGACACCGCGTGTTTCCGACTGCACGCTGCTGGCGCAGGTCATGCATCGGTCGCGCATGTCTCGTCAGTTTGCGTGCCTGCGCGACGGCGTGTCGCATCTGCTGCCGCGCGACGCCAGCTTGGGTCGTGCCTTTGCGCTGGGCCTGCTGTCTCATTACGTGCTCGACCGCAACGCTCATCCCTTTGTCTATGAGCAGCAGTTTGGCATTGTCGAGTCCGATTCAGAGCTTGAGGATTCGAGCAGTCAGGTCCATGCCGTGATCGAGAGCGACCTGGATGTGCTGATGCTGCAGCTTAACCGCGATGGCGCTACGGTTGACGATTACCCGCCGGCGGGCGAGATCGTCACCACTGATCGCATCAATCGCGTGGCCGGCGTGCTGATGAGCTATGTTGCCGGACGCGTGTACGGCATTGACATTCCGGCGGGGGAGTACGGTGCTGCCGTTGCCAATATGCAGCGACTTTACCGCGCGATTGAGCCGGCCGGCTCCGCAAAGACGCGCGCGATCTCGCTGGTTGAGGGCTTGGTGCACGATTACTCGCTGCTCGACGGCCTTGCTCATCGCGTGACGACGGAGTTGCCCGAGCGCACCGGTAACCTGGGCCATCTGACATGGAAGAATCCCTTTACCGACGAGGTCTCGAACGAGAGTTTCCCCGAGGTCTTTGATCGCGCGCTGGGCGATTACGAGTGCACGGTCGCACGTTTTATCGAGACCGGTGACATGGATGCCGTGACCAGTCACGTCAACTACAGCGGTCGCGTGCTCAATGCCGATGAGGAGTTCGACCGCGAGGAATAGGGCCCGTGCGTGCCCCTTTGCCGAATCCTTACCGGCGGTTCTGGACAATTGGGGTACGATGAACTAACTGCATATCGGGCGAATACGAAGGGTCCCTGTCCATGAAATACACCAAGCTCGAGCGTAACTGGGTTATGTATGATGTGGGCAATTCGGCCCTCGTGCTGCTCAATACCTCGGTGGTGCCCATTTACTTTAACGCCATCAATACCGGAGCTTCCTCGGCCGACCTGGTGGTCGCCTGGGGCAATGCACAGACGATCGCCTCGCTGGTCATCGCCATGCTCATGCCCATTCTGGGCGCACTTGCCGACTACGCTGGCAACAAAATCAAGTTCTTCTTGGGCTTTTTCCTCACGGGCCTGGTTCTTTGCCTGGCGCAGGCTATCCCAATGTCCGCCATGGCATTTTTGACCGTGTACGTGCTGTGCACCATCGGCCTTAACTCTTCTATGACGTTCTACGACGCCATGCTGCCCGACGTTACCACCGACGAGCGCATGGACGCCGTGTCCAGCTCGGGTTATGCCTGGGGCTACATCGGTTCCACCGTGCCGTTCGTCATCTGCCTGGCGCTCATCATGGGTGGCCCCGCTCTTGGCGTCCCCACCATGCTGGCAACGCGTCTGTCTTTTATCATCACTGGTGCCTGGTGGCTCATCTTTACCCTGCCGCTCATTCACACCTATAAGCAAAAGTATGGTCGCGAGCGCGGTCCCGAGGACACCATCGGCCACATCGTTGGCGGTGTGTTCTCCGAGGTCGGACACACCATGCGCGAGATCGCCCACAACAAGACCGTGCTGGTCTACATGATTGCGTTCTTCTTCTACATCGATGGCGTCCACACGGTCATTTCCATGGCTACCAGCTACGGCTCGGCTTTGGGCATCGATTCGACCCAGCTGGTACTGGCGCTGCTCGTTACGCAGTTCGTGGCCTTTCCGTCCGCCATCATCTACGGCAAGCTCGCCGGACGCGTGGGCACGCTCAACATGATCCTGGTGGCGGTCGCCGCCTACATGGGCATTGTGCTGTTCGCCGCGTTCTTCCTAAAGACCGCCTTTGAGTTCTGGGTGCTTGCCATTATGGTCGGCCTGTTCCAGGGCGGCGTGCAGGCGCTCAGCCGTAGCTACTTTGGTCGCATTATCCCCAAGGAAAAGTCCAACGAGTACTACGGCTTCTTTGACATCTTTGGTCGTTATGCAAGCGTCATGGGTACCTTCCTAGTGTCGGTCGTTACCTCGCTGACCGGCAACCCGTCGCTGGGCGTCCTTTCCATTGGCGTGTTGCTGATCGTTGGCTTTATGCTGCTGGTTCGCCTGTCCCGCATGACTCGGGCAGCAGAGCATGCCGCATAGGAGCGAGCGGCTATTGTGCCTGTCCACGGTACTCTTTTGGGGTTATCCGCAATAAACATTGCGACTTGCGAGCAATGATTTGCCCAAGTGGGTATGATGGAATCAGCTAGGTCGCGGGGCGTCGCCTGTGTTTGGCGGCGTCCCGTTTTTGTGTTGCAGGGAGGGTAAGGCATGAACGCCACAGTCGTGATTCCAACGTATTGGGCGGGCGATGACGCTTGCGCAAACGCCCCTGGCACCTATGACCATTCGACGCGACTCAACGCCGACAATCCCGAACTCGACCGCTGTCTGGCCTCGCTTGAGCAGGTACGTGACATCCCGCGCATCATCCTTTTGGTGGTCTGTCCCGTTTCTGCCACAGCCGATGTGTCGCTGCGCGTGCGCGAGATTGTCGACGCGCATCCCACGCTCAAGGTCACCGTTGTCACCAACACCCAGGCCTCGCGCATCGCAGACCGGGTTGCTCAGATCGCGCCCAAGGGTTCGGGCGAGTGCGTGAGCCTGCGAGGCTACGGTGCCATCCGCAACATGGGGCTAGCCTGTGCCGCTGTGCTGGGTCATGACGCGGTTATCTTTTTGGATGACGATGAGACTGTCATCGACGCCGACTTTATGAAGCGCGCGACCTATGCGTTGGGGCAGCAGACGCGTCAGGGCTTGCCGATCTTGGTCAAGAGCGGCTATTTCTACGATCGCGACGGCTCGCCGCTGGCTCCCACGGACAAGGCGGGCATCTGCCATCGTTGGTGGACCAAGCGCATCGAGTTCAACCGTTGGATGAAAAAGGCGCTCTCGGGCACCCGCATCTCGCGCTCCAACTACGCGTGCGGCGGCCTGATGGCCCTGCACGCCCGCGCCTTTACGCGTGTGGCCTTTGACCCGTTTATCACCCGCGGCGAGGACTTGGATTACCTCTTTAACATGCGCATGTTTGGCTACGACGTGTGGTTCGATAACGAGTGGACCGTGCGCCATCTGCCTCCGGAGTCCGAAAAGCGCTCACCGCGCTTTATGCAGGATGTATACCGTTGGTACTACGAACGGGCCAAGTTGACATTCGCCGCGCATCAAAAGGAGCTCATTCCCGTTACGGCGGCATCGCTCATGCCCTACCCGGGCCCGTGGATTTCGCGCGAGCTCGACGACCGCGTGCGCAAGACCGCTATGGTCCGCAGCGTGTTTACCCGCGAGCATGAGGGCTACCTGCGCATCTGGCGCCATGGTATCGGCGAGGCAAAGGCCTATGCGCGCCAAAACGCTGCAAGCTATCTGCGTTTCCAGAGCTTTTGGCCCAAGATCATGGACGGGCTTTGGCGTGACGCACAACTGATCAGTATCCTAGAGGGGGCCGAATGATCGACCGCCGCGCCCAGCGCGATAGTTCAATATCAATCTTTCGCATCATTGCCGTTGCCTGCGCCATTTGCGTGCTGGTGTACCTTATTTTTGCCTTGGTGACCGGTATCGAGCCGATCGCCACGGTGATTGCCTGCGCGCTGCTGTGCATCTTTCTGTGCATCTTTATCTTTTTGACGCTCAATCCCGATTCGGTGCGCTCCCAGTACACCGAGGAGACGCTCTCGGTGGCCTCGGCCATGCTCGAGGACATTAAGGGCGGTCTGACGCAGGAGTCGGCGCGTTTGGTGTGCCGGCGCATTTTGCCCGAGACGCGCGCCATAACGGTGGCCATCACCGACGAGGGCAACGTGCTTGCCTGCGCGGGAGAGTTTGAGGAAAAACTACTGCCAGATTCTCCCATCCACACGCTTGCCACACGCTACGTTATCGAACATGGCATCGTGCAGTCGTTCAACCGTATGGTGGATGTCGTGGGCTCGGACGGCTCGCACAACCAAGTTCCCGCCGGCATTATCGCCCCCATCAAGGTGGGCGATCGTACCGTCGGCACGCTC
>USNA01000111.1 GCA_900555955.1 uncultured Collinsella sp.
ACCGCAGGAAACTTGGATACGCCTAGGCGCGGTCCAAGAAATCGTCCGCACCCCCTTTTGGGCATCGTCCTCAAACTTGCCTAGTCCATGCAGCTCGGCCAGCATCTAAGAGCCGTTTGGCATCTGCCATCCGTAATCTGCCAAATAATAGCCTGCGTTTCCCGGTCGAGTGATTTCAACCTGAAGTTCGGGAGCGGCAACTCCCGCCAGAATCATTGCCGCCCGCGCTTCGGATTCTCCACCGTTATCCGATCTGCTATCCATGTGTTCAAAAACGTCAAATGCGCGCGCGATACCGTGCAGTCCGCGGCAGTTCGCTTGTGCATATGCACGCAATTCTTCACGCTCGACACCGTACTCACGAGCTAACCCGTCGACATAGCCTAGTGCATATCGAAAAGCGCTCGTTCGGGCGATGTCGACCACCGTGCGATATGGATCCGTTAACGTAAACGGGCCGAGTTGCCATACGTCGCCCGACCGCCAGCGTCGGTATTCAACGAATTCGTACATATCGCGTCTGGTGGAACGCGGCAGCAGCACTTGCACCTTGTCGAGAAGCGAATATGCAGAACCGATGCCATAGAGCAGTGCCGCCGTTGCTCCACAAAACACGGCATCCGGTTCAACGACCGCAATAGCGGATGCCAATTGAAAGATGCGATCTTCGACGCCGAGGTCATTCCAATACGCTGAATCAGCGTAGACATGGTTGTAGAGTCGAATAATCATCTCTTTTTGCATGAGCGCGTAGGCACAGCGTTCATCCCATTTTTTGGTAGCTACAAACAGGTGCCCGCCATGATGGGCCTCGAATAACCGGAAGAACAGCTCTACTTGCGGTTTGGAACAGCGTTTATCATGACTCATTTTCGACCCCATGGTCTCGAGGGGGAATGAATGACACTACGCTATCCCATATTTGGTCCGCCAGACCTTGCCATGAACTGACCAAAAGCTTGACGGGGCAGGTCAGAGTCATGAGTTAGAGCCAAACATATCGGCAAACGGTTGATTAGTGCCCCTCGGCGGCACTAAAAACCACCCTTACAGAAAGTTGCGGTGAAATAGTTCCTGAAAAGCTCGAATAAGCCTAAATCCAGGAACTATTTCACCGCAACTTAGGAGGGGATGGGGTTAGCTGCGGGGTTGGTGGCGGAGTTTGTCGATGGTGGAGTCAGTGCTTCGGCTGTGGGCTTCGGCGGCGCGGTCGCGAGCGTCGGCTGCGGTTTGGCGCTTGCGACGGTAATCGATCATGCCTTGGATGATGGGCTTGCCAAAGCTCACGACATCATCGTTGTAGATGGCGGTTCGGACTGCGAGGAGGCAGTCGGTAAAGTCCATATGGGTCTTGCCAAAGAGTTTGACGGCAAGGGCGACAACGGTGGGCTCGTCGACCATGACGTCATCGAGCAGCCTTTTCAAGGCCGCGGCAATTTCAACGCGGGGAACCTTATAGACGTCGCGCAGCGTGACCACGACGCGCGTGATGATTTCGGGGTAGACGCGAGCAGTGCGTGTGGCGATGACCTTGGAGGCGCGCGGTGACAGAACTTCGTCGTCGTCAAGCAGGTAGCGTAGGATGACGGTCTCGTCGATGATGGTGCTACTCATGGATATCTACTTCCTCGGGACCCAAAATCGAATCGTCGCTTTCTGTAGCAAGGTACTCAATCCAGGCATTGCGCTCCTCGGAGCGGCGATTGGGGTCTCCATATGCTTTGAGCGATCCATAGGCGGCGGTGCCGTCCTTTGAGCGCACGGCGACCGGCTGAAAGGGAAGCTTGCGCATCAAAATGCTCTGCGCGACAAAAAGGCGAACGGCCTCGGCAAGCGATGTGCCCATGGCGTCGTAGAGATGCTCGGCATGCTGTTTGTCCTCTTCGCGAATGCGCACCTGCAGGATGGCTCTTTTTTGCGTCGATGACATCACTGCCCTCCCTTAGCTAGCGTGCAATATAGTCGGTCAAATGCGGTATATACCGACATCTTAGAATCTTATAACCATTACTTTATTTCACTCAAGTAAATAATCATTAATACGAATACAAACGTAGTACATCCAAAATGAGAGCGCGTAAAAATCTCAGAGGTGTACGCATGTAATACACTCACCTTTATAGCTTCTAGAGAATAATTCCAACCTGCCAAAACCCCTGCAATACACCCGTATTGCAGGGCCTATGCTCAAGTTTGCCACCTGCAACTGCGTATATTTAACCTGTATATCGTTGGAGAAACTCTACCGAGTGCATGTTTCGCCGCATGCATTCGATACGTCGATGCCAGGCCACGGGCGGCTTGGGTCAATGTCGACAGGGTCTCTCCGACAAGGGATTCAGGAGGGAGTGAACAACATGGGTAATAAGCGAGTCGTAGCCGATTCTTCGCGCTGCATTGGGTGTCAAACCTGCATGGCGGCGTGTATCGAGGCGCACGACATCCCCGGTAACATCGCCGCGCCGCGCCTGCGCGTGACGCGTACGTACGAGATCTCCGCACCGGTGGCTTGCCATCACTGCGAGGATGCCCCGTGCGCGAAGGCCTGTCCTACGGGCGCCTTGTTCTTTGATCCAAAGAACCATCGCATCGGCGTCAACGAGGACAACTGCATCGGCTGCAAGAGCTGCGTCATGGCATGCCCCTTTGGCGCCGTGAGCGTGGCGACCACGCAGGTCCCCGTCTTGATGGGCGACGTTCGCGTGGGTTCGCAGACCAAGAGCTTCGTGCTCAAGTGCGACCTGTGCGTGGACCGTCCCGGCGGTCCGGCGTGTGCCGAGGCGTGCCCGACCAAGGGCCTCACCCTGGTAGACGATGAGCGCCTGGCGGAACTGACTGCCGAGCGTGCCCGCGCCACCATCGAAAACGAGGCGTAAGCGTTGGGGCGACAAGCCCAATGATTGTCAAATTAGTACCGAGTAATCGGTAGCAGAAAAAGGAAGGAGGGTGTCATGGAGAAGCATAAAGTGATCTGCCCGTACTGCGGCGCCGGTTGCCAGTTTAACCTCTTGGTCCAAAACGGCCAGGTCGTGGGTACCGAACCGCTCAACGGCATCACCAATCAGGGCGAGCTGTGCCTTAAGGGCATGAGCGGCTACGACTTCATCAACGACACCAAGATCTTGACTCCTCGCGTACTGCACCCGATGATCCGCCGCACTAAGGGCGCGGATCTTGAGCGCGTAAGCTGGGACGAGGCACTGGATTTCACCGCATCTAAGATGCAGGCCATAATTGACGAATATGGTCCTAACGCTGTCATGACCACCGGCTCCTCGCGAGGCGGCGGCAATGAGGCGAACTACGTCATGCAGAAGTTTACGCGTGCGTGCATCGGCACCCACAGCGTAGACAACTGCGCCCGTACTTGACACGGCCCTACTGTCCTCGGTCTGATGGACACGGTTGGTTCAGGTTGCATGTCATGCTCCATCCCCGGTATGGAGGATGCGGGCTGCATTTTCCTCTTCGGCTATAACCCTGCCGATTCGCACCCCATCGTCGCAAGGCGTATCGTGCGAGCCAAAGAAAAGGGTTGCAAGATCATCGTCGCCGACCCGCGCCATATCGAAACCGCGCGTATCGCCGATCTCTACCTTCCGATCAAGAACGGTTGCAATGTTGCGTTCCTCAACGCCTTTGCCAACTGTCTGGTCAACGATGGCCTCTACGACAAGGAATTCGTCGCCGAGCATACGAACGGCTTTGACGAGTGGTGGGAGACCATCAAGAACTACACTCCCGAATCCGTACAGGACATCACGGGTGTCGAGCCCGCGTTGATCCACCAAGCTGCCGAGATGTACGCCACGGCGAAGCCCTCTGCCATCATTGGCTGGGGTATGGGCGTATGCCAGCAGAAGCAGAACCTGAAGACGGTGCACACCATCGCCTCCATCGCCTGCGTTGCCGGCCAGATCGGCAAACCCAATTCCGGTCTCGCGCCCGTGCGTGGCCAGAATAACGTCCAGGGCTCCTGTGATATGGGCATGCTGCCCAACCTGTACCCTGGCTACCAGAAAGTCACCGACCCGGCAGTGCGTGCCAAGTTTGCCAAGGCTTGGGGCGTGCCCGAGGAAAAGCTCCCGCTCGAGGAGGGCTACAAGCTCACCGACCTGGGCCACCTGGTCGACGAGGGCAAGGTGCACTGCTTCTACAACTACGGCGAGGACCCGGTGCAGACCGAGCCCGATTCGGCCGGAATGCGCAAGACGCTCTCCGAACTGGATCTGTTCATTTGCCAGGACATCTTTATGACGCAGACGACCATGCTCGCCGACGTCATCCTGCCTGCCACCTCTTGGGGCGAGCACGAGGGTGTCTTTACCGCATCCGACCGTAGCTTCCAGCACTTTGACGCGGCCGTTCCGCCCAAGGGCGAGTGCCGCCACGACTGGGAGATCTTCGCGGACCTGTCTACGCGCATGGGCTACCCCATGCACTACGACAACACCGAGCAGATCTGGAACGAGTGCATTAGCCTGTGCCCCAACTTTGTGGGCGCGACCTACGAGAAGATGGCTCCCGAGGGCGGCTACGCCCAGTGGCCCGTCAAGAGCACCGATGTGAACGACCACGGTACGCCCGACATGTTCGCTGGTGGCAAGTTCACCACCAAGGACGGCCGCGCCAACCTGATGGCGCACGACTGGGAGGCGCCCTCCGAGCTTCCCGACGATGAGTACCCGCTCATCCTGTGCACCGTCCGCGAGGTCGGCCACTACAGCTGTCGCTCGATGACCGGCAACTGCAAGAAGCTGGCGCTGCTTGCCGA
>USNA01000112.1 GCA_900555955.1 uncultured Collinsella sp.
AGAGGACGGGGCCGAGGACGGCTAAATCAATTTGCGAAAGAATCTTGACGGTACCCGTAATCAATTTGTAACAAACTTAGACGTTTAAACAAATAATCCAACCTTTTGCGGATTTAGCTATAATTCCACAAACCAAACAGGTATACTCCTTTCATGTCGTGTAGGAATTACGTAGACAAAAAGGAGGTTATGTGATGGTAAGTATTGTTCTTGCTAGCCACGGGGACTTGGCAGCTGGAATCAAGCAGACGGGCTCGATGGTCTTTGGCGATCAGCCGTCTGTGGCCGTGGTCTCGCTCGAGCCGAGCATGGGCCCCGACGACTTCCGTGCTAAGGTCGAGGAAGCAGTCGCTTCCTTCGACGACCAGGAGCAGGTACTCTTCCTCGTTGATCTGTGGGGCGGCACGCCGTTCAACCAGATCAGCGGGCTCATCGAGGGCCACGATTCCTGGGCTATCGTCACCGGTGTCAACCTGCCTATGCTCATCGAGGCATATTCGCAGCGCTTTGACGCAAAGAACACTGCACATGCGATCGCAAAACATCTCGTGACTGAGGCTAAGGCTGGCGTGCGCGTCAAGCCCGAGTCTCTGGAGCCCGAGGAGAAGAAGCCGGACACGACCTCGGCGTCGGCTGGCTACGGCCGCCGCTGCTCCTGCAGGCGCCATCCCTCCGGGAACGGTCATCGGCGACGGGCACATCAAGATTGCCCACGTCCGTATCGACACCCGTCTGCTTCATGGTCAGGTGGCCACCACGTGGACCAAGCAGATCAACCCCAACCGCATCATCGTGGTTTCCGACGGCGTTGCTCACGACGAGCTCCGCAAGACCATGATCGAGCAGGCTGCCCCTCCGGGAGTCCATGCCAACGTCGTTCCCATCAAGAAGATGGCCGAGGTCGTCAAGGACACGCGCTTTGGTGGCACCAAGGCCATGCTGCTCTTCGAGAACCCGCAGGATCTGCTCAAGGCCATCGAGGCCGGCGTCGACATCAAGGAAGTCAACATCGGTTCCATGGCTCACTCCAAGGGCAAGGTCGTCGTCACCAACGCCGTCGCTATGGGCGATGACGACGTTAAGACCCTCGAGGCCCTCAAGGCCAAGGGCGTCAAGTTCGAGGTCCGCAAGGTTCCTTCGGATGCTTCCGAGGATCTCGACGCCATGTTGAAGAAAGCTAAGGCCGAACTGGCCGCTCAAGCATAGTAAAGGAGGGTCCGATACATGTCTGCAATCACTATTCTTCTTGTTGCGATTGTCGCGTTGCTTGCCGGTATGGAAGGCATTCTGGATGAGTTCCAGTTCCATCAGCCGCTCGTGGCATGCACGCTTATCGGTCTCGTAACCGGTCACCTTCAGGAGGGCATCCTCCTGGGCGGTTCGCTCCAGATGATGGCCCTTGGCTGGGCTAACGTCGGCGCCGCCGTCGCGCCTGACGCCGCTCTGGCCTCGGTCGCTTCTTCGATCATCATGGTGCTCGCCCTCAACGGCGGCGCCACTGATTCGGCCAAGGCCGTTACCGCGGCCATCGCCGTCGCCGTCCCGCTGTCGGTCGCTGGTCTGTTCCTGACCATGATCTGCCGTACCATTGCTACCGCTATCGCTCACGCCATGGACGGTTGCGCCGAGAAGGGCGACTTCTCCGGCATCGAGCGCTGGCAGTATGCTGCCATCCTCATGCAGGGCCTTCGTATCGCCATCCCGGCAGTGCTTCTGTGCGTCATCCCGGCCGAGGCCGTTACCAACGCGCTTAACGCTATGCCCGACTGGCTGTCCGGCGGCATGGCTGTCGGCGGCGGCATGGTCGCTTCCGTCGGTTACGCCATGGTTATCAACATGATGGCCACCAAGGAGACCTGGCCGTTCTTCATCCTCGGCTTTGTCCTTGCTGCCATCCCTCAGCTCACGCTGATCGCCCTTGGCCTCATCGGCATCTCCCTTGCCCTCATCTACCTTGGCCTTAAGGAACTGGCCAAGCAGGGTGGCGGCATGGGCGGTGGCTCCGGCGACCCGCTCGGCGACATTCTGAACGATTACGAGTAGGAGGGGAGTGATACATATGGCAGAGAACAAGATTCAGCTCACCAAGGCTGACCGCAAGAAGGTTTGCTTCCGTCATCAGTTCCTTCAGGGCTCGTGGAACTACGAGCGTATGCAGAACGGCGGCTGGTGCTTCGCAATGATCCCTGCGATCAAGAAGCTCTACACCAGCAAGGATGACCAGATTGCCGCGCTTAAGCGCCACCTGGAGTTCTATAACACCCACCCCTATGTTTCCGCCCCCGTCATTGGCGTTACCCTCGCCCTCGAGGAGGAGCGCGCCAACGGTGCTCCGATCGATGACGTCGCCATCCAGGGCGTCAAGGTCGGTATGATGGGCCCGCTCGCCGGCGTCGGTGACCCCGTCTTCTGGTTCACCCTTCGCCCGATTCTGGGCGCTCTGGGCGCTTCCCTGGCCATGTCCGGCAGCATCGTCGGTCCGCTGCTGTTCTTCTTCGCGTGGAACATCATCCGTTACGCTTTCCTGTGGTACACGCAGGAGTTTGGCTACAAGGTCGGCTCCTCCATCGCCAAGGACCTCTCCGGTGGTCTGATGGGCAAGGTCACCGAGGGCGCTTCCATCCTGGGTATGTTCATCATCGGTGCCCTGGTCGAGCGCTGGGTGTCCATTTCCTTCACCCCGATCGTCTCCACGGTCAAGCAGTCTGCTGGCGCCTTTATCGACTGGGCTAGCCTGCCCTCCGGTTCCGAGGGTATCAAGGAAGCGCTGACGATGTACAACTCCGTCGGTGCTACCGCCCTTGATCAGATGAAGGTCACCACGCTTCAGGCCAACCTCGATCAGCTCATCCCCGGCCTTGCCGCCGTGTGCCTGACCCTGCTGGTCTGCAAGCTCCTCAAGAAGAAGGTCAGCCCGATCGTCATCATCCTGGCTCTCTTCGCCGTCGGCATCATCGGTCGCTTCTGCGGCTTCATGTAAGCACGCTTCGGCTTAAGACCGAGAGTTGCTAGGTAAGGGCTTTTGAGCCATTGAAACGGACCGCACCCGGTGGGTACACTGGATGCGGTCCGATTGTTTTTATTGGAGGGCGAGGCGCGTATGGCGCAATCTCAGAACAGCACGGTCGATCTGGCAACGCCGGCAACCTTCCTGATGGGGCTTACCAGCCACGGTAACGTGATGGTGGGCAATAAGGCGTTCGAGTACTATAACGAGCGCAATCCCGAGGATTATATTCAAATCCCGTGGGACGAGGTCGACTATATTGCCGCCGAGGTTTTGCGCGGCACCAAGAAGATCACGCGTTTTGCCATCTTTACCAAGGATAACGGCCACTTTACGTTTACGACGCGCGATGACAAAGAGACGCTTCGTGCGGTCCGTAAGTACGTCGATGAGGATAAGCTCGTGCGTTCGCCCGATTTTATCGACGTAACGACCAAGGGCGCCAAGAGCATCCCCGCTGCCATCAAGAGCCTTTTCCACAGAGACAGCTAATCGTTGGCGATAGATGGCGGAAAATGCATCCCGGAATTTGTTCTCATTCCGGGATGCATTTTCCTTTTGAGGGCCAGTTGGGAAAGCTTGTCCCATTATTTCGCGTTATTCCGGGTTATTCTTTCCGATATTGAGGATTGCCCTCGGAAACTATTCGCTATAGAGCCTTCTCGATGAGTGGCCATGCGCTACATGGCAAAGGGGTAAATCTGCTACACTAGTACAACATGCCTCCGTAGCTCAGGGGATAGAGCACCGCTCTCCTAAAGCGGGTGTCGACGGTTCGAATCCGCCCGGGGGCACCAGGGAATATGACGGCGTCGCGGGAGCGGCGCCGTTTCTGGTTTGCGGGGGCCGCCGTGCTGCTCGCCCGTGGGGGACTGGCATCTGTTTCCTAGAGTGCGCTGCGGTAAATCTTTCTCGCGTTGTCCAGCGTGAGCTTCCTGAAGCTGCCGAAGAGCTCTCCGCGGTTGATCTTGAGGCCCGGAATCATCTTTTCGATATCGTCCTCGGTGACTCCGAACTCCGATAGCGCGCGCGGCATTCCCAGCGAGACGAAGAAATCCTGCAGCTCGTCGATGGTCGCTTCGACCGCGTACTCGATTGCCTGCTCGGGGGTTACCTCCACATCGAGCTCGTCCGCGTCCGAATCGATGGGTTCGATGCCAAGGGCCTGGGCGCTGAACTCCAGGAAGCGCTCAGGGTGCTCTCGCCATACGTAGCGCATCCAGGCGGGGAAGATGACGGCGAGGCCGGCGCCGTGCGTGATCTTGGTGTCCAGTGCGGATAGCTCGTGCTCAAGGCCGCGGCAGGTCCAATCGCCGTCGCGCAGGGCGTTATGGGCGAGCGTACCCACCCACATGATCTCGGCGCGGGCGTCGTAGTCATCGGGGTTCTCCATCACCTTGGGCGCCGCCTCCCTCGCGGCGCGCACTAGCCCGCAGGCGATGTTGTCGGTTACGCCCACGGCGGGCTCGCCGGAGAAGAGTCGCTCCATGATATGGGCGATCATGTCGGTCACTCCCTCGGCGGTCTGGCGGGCGGGCAGGCTGAAGGTCAGCTCCGGGTCGAGGAAGGCGATGGCCGGGCGGTTGAGGTCCGTGTTAATGCTGCATTTGAGGTGCTCCTCGTCGTTGCTGATAACGCAGGAGTTAGAGGCCTCGGAACCGGATGCGGGGATGGTCACCACGCAGGCGACGTCGATGCGGTCGGCGGGAACGGCGCGCTTGCGGAAGAAGTCCCATACGTCGCC
>USNA01000113.1 GCA_900555955.1 uncultured Collinsella sp.
GGGCCCGGAAGGCGAAGCCTTCCGGGCCCTTTGCAATGCAAATGTGCTTGCAAGTGCGATTTAGCGCACCTGAGCGACGTAAGCGACGTTGGTCGAGGAGACCTTGTCCTCGAGCTGGACGCTCATGCGGGGATCGCCGGCGGTAGCGACGGTCAGGTCGCCGGTCTTGACGTAGCCGAGCTCCTTAGCGGTCTCAATCGCCTTGACGATCGTGCCGTTGACGGTGCCCTGGGTAATCTCGGCCTGGTGCGGGATAACGCCCCAGTACATGATCATCTGCTGGACGGCCCACTCGTGGCGGGAGAACGCGCAGATCGGCATGTTGGGACGGAAGTGCGAGATCAGACGAGCGGTACGACCGGTGGTCGTCGGCACGGTGATGCACTTGGCGCCAACGGTGGTGGCCATGTTCACAGCGGACATACCCACAACGTTGTTGACAACGCGGGTGCCGTGAGCGTCAGCCGGAACCTCGAGCGGAGCGTGAGCCGGGAGGTACTTTTCGGTCTCGAGAGCAATGCTGGCCTGCATCTTAACGGCCTCGACCGGGTACTTACCGGCAGCGGACTCGCCAGAGAGCATAACGGCGTCGGTGCCGTCGTAGATGGCGTTAGCAACGTCGGCAACCTCGGCGCGCGTCGGGCGCGGGTTCTGCTGCATGGAGTCGAGCATCTGCGTAGCGGTGATAACGGGCTTGTAGGCCGCGTTGCACTTGGCGATAATCTCCTTCTGGATGTGGGGAACGAGCTCGGGCTTGATCTCGATGCCCAGGTCGCCACGGGCGACCATAATGCCGTCGGAAGCCTCGAGGATCTCGTCGAAGCTCTCGACGCCCAGGGCGCACTCGATCTTCGGGAAGATCGTCACGTGCTCGCCACCGTTCTCGCGGCAAAGCTTGCGGATGCCGCGGACGGACTCGCCGTCACGGATGAAGGAAGCGGCGATGTAGTCGATGTTCTCGGTCAGGCCAAAGAGGATGTCCTGACGATCGCGCTCGGTGATAGCGGGCAGCGAGATGTTGACGTTGGGCATGTTGACGCCCTTGCGCTCGCCGATCAGGCCGTCGTTCTTGACGACGCAGGTCATGTCCTGGCCGTCGACGGACTCGACCTCGAGGGCAACCAGGCCGTCATCGATCAGGATGAGGGAGCCCTTCTCGACCTCGGAGGGCAGAGCCAGGTAGTCGAGGGAGATGTGCTCAGCGGTGCCGTGGAAATCCTCGGTCGTGGGCTGAGCGGTGACGACGATCTTGTCGCCGGTCTTGACGGCAACCTTCTTGCCATCGACCAGAAGGCCGGTGCGGACCTCGGGGCCCTTGGTGTCGAGCAGGATGCCGACGGGCATACCGAGCTCCTTGGAAATACGACGGACGCGCTCGATGCGACCGTGGTGCTCGTCGTAGGAGCCGTGCGAGAAGTTAAAACGGGCGACGTTCATGCCCGCCTTGATCATCTCGCGGATGGTCTCGTCGCTATCGCAGGCGGGACCCATGGTGCATACAATCTTAGTGCGCTTGTACATTCAGACCTCCATCTGACATCGTCTTGCGCTGATAGATAAACCATAAGAAATAAAACTGAGTTGATTATAACGAAATGGCGACCGAATACCCCAAAAAATCGACCGTATGCCGAATTAGAAGTTCATTTTTTGCGGAAAAACGGTATATGCAAAAACTTTACCAACCGTTCTAACCGCTGCTATCTGGGCGATATTTCAGTTTGATGATGCGCCGAAGAAAAAACGTTTTATCAATGTTGAGCATCACACGGCCTGCACCGTTGCTTATGGACCATATTTCCAAATGGATTGTTTTGGCTAGACGCGTTGCTTTGGGGTACCATAGCTCCACTATCAACTGCCGCTCAGCACGGCAGCCTTGATGAGCCCTTGCCCTTCTCCTGGGAATTATGATCGGGCATCAATCTGCTGAGTGGCCCGAATCCCAGGAGGGGACTCTATATGCAAAAGGAATACCTGTCCGCCGCGGCGGAGGTGCTCAGCGACCAGGGTGTCGATGAGAACCTCGGCCTGAGCGACGACGAGGCGTCGTCGCGCCTCGCTAAGACAGGCCCTAACAAGCTCGAGGAAGCCGAGAAGACGCCGCTGTGGAAGCGTTTCTTTGAGCAGATGGCCGATCCCATGGTCATCATGCTGATCGTTGCCGCCGTCATCAGTGCGCTCACGGGCATGGTCAAGGGCGAGCCCGACTTTGCCGATGTCGTCATTATCATGTTCGTCGTTATCGTCAACTCGGTGCTGGGCGTGGTCCAGGAAGCCAAGAGCGAAGAAGCCCTCGAGGCCCTGCAGGAGATGAGCGCGGCGCAGTCCAAGGTACTGCGCGACGGCAAGCTCGTGCACCTGCCGAGCGCCGAGCTCGTGCCCGGTGACGTGATCATGCTCGAGGCGGGCGACTCCGTTCCGGCCGACTGCCGCGTGCTCGAGAGTGCCACGATGAAGATCGAAGAGGCTGCACTCACCGGCGAGTCCGTGCCCGTAGAGAAGCACGCCAACGTGATCGAGCTTGTCGCGGGCACCGACGACGTGCCGCTCGGCGACCGCAAGAACATGTGCTACATGGGTTCCACCGTTGTGTACGGTCGTGGCCGCGCCGTCGTGGTCGGTACCGGCATGGATACCGAGATGGGCAAGATCGCCGGCGCCCTGGCCGAGGCCAAGGAAGAGCTTACGCCGCTGCAAGTGAAGCTTGCCGAGCTCAGCCGCATCCTTACCATCATGGTGATTATCATCTGCGTCGTGATCTTTGGCGTTGACATCCTCCGCCACGGCGTGGGCAACGTCCTTACCGACCCGACCGCCCTGCTCGACACCTTTATGGTCGCTGTCTCACTCGCCGTCGCTGCCATCCCCGAGGGCCTGGTCGCCGTCGTGACCATCGTGCTGTCGCTCGGCGTGACCAAGATGGCCAAGCGCCAGGCGATTATCCGCAAGCTTTCTGCCGTCGAGACCCTCGGCTGCACGCAGACCATCTGCTCTGACAAGACCGGCACCCTTACCCAAAACAAGATGACCGTCGTCAAGCACGAGCTCGCCGCGCCTAAGGAGAAGTTCCTGGCCGGTATGGCGCTGTGCTCCGATGCCCAGTGGGACGAGGAGCTGGGCGAGGCCGTGGGCGAGCCGACTGAGTGCGCGCTCGTCAACGATGCCGGCAAGGCTGGTCTCACTGGCCTGACTGCCGAGCACCCGCGCGTGGGCGAGGCCCCGTTCGACTCGGGCCGCAAGATGATGTCCGTGGTCGTCGAGACCCTGGACGGCGAGTACGAGCAGTACACCAAGGGCGCGCCCGACGTGGTAATCGGCCTGTGCACCCACATCTACGAGGGCGATAGGGTCGTCCCCCTGACTGAGGAGCGCCGTGCCGAGCTCGTGGCCGCCAACAAGGCCATGGCCGACGAGGCCCCGCGCGTGCTGGCGCTGGCAAGCCGCACCTACACCGAGGTCCCGAGCGACTGCAGCCCCGCTGCGCTCGAGCACGACCTGGTCTTCTGCGGCCTGTCCGGCATGATCGACCCTGTCCGCCCCGAGGTCGCCGACGCCATCCGCGAGGCCCACGACGCCGGTATCCGCACCGTCATGATCACGGGCGACCATATCGACACCGCCGTGGCCATTGCCAAGCAGCTGGGAATCGTCACCGATCGCAGCCAGGCCATCACCGGTGCCGACCTCGATCGCATGAGCGACGAGGAGCTCGACGCGCACATCGAGGACTACGGCGTGTACGCTCGCGTCCAGCCCGAGCACAAGACCCGCATCGTCGAGGCCTGGAAGTCGCGCGACCAGATCGTGGCCATGACGGGCGACGGCGTCAACGATGCCCCGTCCATCAAGCGCGCCGACATCGGCGTTGGCATGGGCATCACCGGTACCGACGTCACCAAGAACGTCGCCGACATGGTGCTTGCCGACGACAACTTCGCCACCATCATCGGTGCTTGCGAAGAGGGTCGCCGCATCTACGACAACATCCGTAAGGTTATCCAGTTCCTGCTTTCGGCTAACCTTGCCGAGGTGTTCTCGGTGTTTATCGCCACGCTCATCGGCTTTACCATCTTCCAGCCGGTGCAGCTGCTGTGGGTGAACCTGGTCACCGACTGCTTCCCCGCGCTCGCGCTGGGCATGGAGGATGCCGAGGGCGACATCATGAAGCGCAAGCCGCGCAACGCCAAGGACGGCGTCTTTGCCGGACATATGGGTCTGGACTGCGTGGTCCAGGGCCTGATCATCACCGTGCTGGTGCTGGCGAGCTTCTTTGTGGGCGTGTACTTTGACATGGGCTACATCCACATCGCCGATATGATCGCCGGCAATGCCGACGAGGAAGGCGTGATGATGGCCTTCATCACGCTCAACATGGTCGAGATCTTCCACTGCTTCAATATGCGCAGCCGTCGTGCGTCGCTGTTTAGCATGAAGAAGCAGAACAAGTGGCTGTGGGCATCTGCCGCGCTGGCGCTGGTACTGACGGTTATCGTGACCGTTCAGCCGACGCTTGCCGAGATGTTCTTTGGCCCCGTGACGCTTGAGCTCAAGGGCGTTGTCGCCGCGCTGGGCCTTGCCTTCCTGATCATCCCGCTGATGGAGATCTACAAGGCGATCATGCGCGCGGTCGAAAAAGAGTAACGTTCCTGTCCGGGCCCGACCGCCTGCGGGGTTTCCACGGGCACGTCCTCGCCGCTTTGCGGCTGCGGGATGTGCCCTTAGGAAACCCCTC
>USNA01000114.1 GCA_900555955.1 uncultured Collinsella sp.
CGTCCACTCCGCAACCAAGTTCATCGGCGGCCACGGCACCTCGCTGGGCGGTGTGATCGTCGACGGCGGTAACTTCGATTGGAAGGCGAGCGGCAAGTACGCCCAGATCGCTGAGCCCAACCCCTCCTACCACGGTGTTTCGTTTGCCGAGGCTGCCGGTCCCGCCGCCTTCGCAACCTATGTCCGCGCTATCCTGCTGCGTGACGAGGGCGCCTGCATCAGCCCGTTCAACGCCTGGGTCCTGCTCCAGGGCACCGAGACTCTGTCGCTGCGCGTTGACCGCCATGTCGAGAACACCAAGAAGGTCGTTGAGTTCCTGGCTGGTGACAGCCACGTCGCCAAGGTGAACCACCCGAGCCTGCCTGAGCATCCCGATCACGAGCTCTATCAGAAGTACTTCCCCCGTGGCGGCGCCTCGATCTTCACCTTCGAGATCAAGGGCGGCCAGGAAGCTGCTTGGAAGTTCATCGACCACCTGCAGGTATTCTCGCTGCTTGCCAACGTGGCCGACGTCAAGTCGCTCGTCGTGCACCCGGCTACCACCACGCACTCCCAGCTCTCTGCCGAGGAGCTCGCCGAGCAGAACATCACGCCCTCCACGATCCGTCTTTCCATCGGTACCGAGAACGCCGAGGATATCATTTGGGATCTGAAGCAGGCCTTCGCCGCGCTGGACGAGTAAGGCGACTTGTGCAAGGACCCCTTGCGACTCGATAGGTATAACTGCATAAAATGCCTGCTCAAGGTGCCTGTGCGAACAACGGTTGCACAGGCGCCTTTTTTGCATAGAGAGGGTGCAAAAACAGGGTTTTTGGCACGCTTTATGCATTCGAGTTGTGGAAAACTCCTGTTAAGAGGATGTGAGTTTTACGCAATTGACGTGCGCCTTTTGAGTAAAACCGCAGGTCGCGATTTGCTCGGGGTACTATGCAGCGCGATCGAATCACACGCAGCTCAAACGCAGCAAAAACACACTACGGAGGTTTCCAGCTACATGAGGATTGATTCACGAAAACCGAAAGCCGCCGCCCTTTCCGCCGCTCTGACCGTGGCACTTTTGGCGGGCGCCGGCGCAACTGATGCCCACGCGGCAACGCTATCCGATACGGTCGGATCAACGCCCTCCGAGGCGACGCTGGTGCAGCCCGTCGACTACCGCGGCGATGGTTATGGCTCTATGCAGGAGTGGAATGCCTCGATGGGGGCAAAGCGCGACTCCCTGGAGATGCGCGCTCAGATCATTATGAATATGTATGGCGACTATGCTACCGATGACGAGCGCGCTGTGCTGCAGGGTTGCATTGACGGTACAGGTAGCCTGTTGACGATGGGGGAGGTCGACGCCAAGTCGACCGAGCTCGACGAGCTTCGCTCCACGCTTGAGGATGCCAAGCGCGAGGCGCTCGAGGCCACGACGGGCTGCACCCGGGCGCGGGCCGCGGCAGGCTGCCGCAGCCGAAGCAGAGGCCGCTGAGGCCGTTCAGGCATCGTATTACAACGCCGGCTCCGGCTCGTCTTACGCGTCTGCTGCGTATTACGCGAACGGCTCGGGCCTGACGCGCTCGAGCGGCGTCAATAACTATAACGGCCGCCGCGAGACTTATTACAGCAGCAACGTACTCTACCATCACCGCACGGGCGAATGGACGCAGGATTCCGAGGGCTTTTGGCGCGATTCCGATGGCTACTACGTCGTGGCCGCGGGCGATAAGGCCCAAGGCTCCACGTTTACCGGTTCCAAGGGCGAGTGCAAGGTCTATGACTCCGGCTGCGCAGCCGGAACCACCGACTACTATACCGGTTGGTAGTTTTTCTGCATCACGGATATTTGGCAGACGGGCGTCTTTACCGAGCTTTAGGGCAACGTAAGGACGCCCGTTCTATGCATGCGCTTGAGCTAACAGAGCCGTCCTTTGTTGCGACGATGAGGGCCAGGCGCGGAGTCGCAGCTCTAGCTGTCGGGATATCGACTACTGGTTATAGATGAAGATGAAAGCCGTCGTAAGGGGAGTGCTCCTTGCGGCGGCTTTGCTGTTGAGTCTGTTGACGTGGTGAGCCGGGTGCTACCAGCTTGCCTCGATATCGCGAATGCGCTGATAGAGCCATTCGTTCTGCGGCACTTGGATATCGTGTTTGACGGCCAGGCGGCAAATGGTGCCCGCGAACTCCTCGACTTCGGTTTTTCGTTGTGCGATGCGGTCCTGCGCCATCGAGGGCATGCCGGCGGGGTCGATTCCCTCGATGAGGTGTACCATCTGCGTCAGGTCCGCTTCGGTGAGTTCGATGCCTTCGGCATTGGCGACTGCAAGTGTCTCGCGCATGGCGGAAACAAAGCAGCGGCGCTGCTCGGAGTCCGGCTCCGTGGCGCTTCCGTAGGTCCCGCCGTAGGCCATGCACGTCTGGTTGATGCCGTCGTTGAGCATGAGTTTGGCCCACATGCGGTGCGCAATGTCGCTCTCGACGGTATGGGCGATGCCGCAGCGCGTGTAGAGCTCGTCGATGGCGGTGACGGTTGCGGGCTCGGTGCCCGCTGCCGCGCCAAAGCGAATCTCGCCCGCATTGGTAAAGGTGAGCGCGCCGTCGAGGAATACGGCGTCCATGCCCTGGCAGATACCCAGGACGGTGTGCCCCCAGCCAAAGCGCTCGGCAATCTTTTGCTCGCTCGTAATGCCGTTGCACAGCGAGGCGATGAGCGTGTTGGGTCCCACGACGCGCTCCATAGTCTTGAGTGCTTGGTCGAGACCGGTTGTCTTGACCGTCAGGATGACCAGGTCGGCGGGCGTAGTCTCGCTGGCACGGACGGACTTGAGTGCACAGGGTTTGCCGTTGACGGTAAGCACGTCGTTTGCGTGACGCTCAAAACGGGCGTCATCCATAACGTATTCGACGGCGTCATTGCCGAGGGCCTTTGCAATCATGCTGCCGTAGAGCAGGCCGACGTCGCCCTTGCCGATAAAGGCGACCTTGTTGATCTGCACGTGAATCATCTCCCCATATATAAGGCGCCCGCGTAAGGGGCGCCTGATGGATTGTATGTCTCCGGGACGTTTGGTGAGCGCGCGGGGCTGCTGTTAAGAAAAAGAAACTATTGCGCTGTGCGCTTATGCCGCAGGGCAGACCGCGAAAACGCGTGCGGGATATCCAACGCCATCGCGCACCTTGGGGAAGGTGCAGAAGATGATAGCGCCTGTGGCGGGAAGCTCGTCCAGATGGTCCATGACCTCAATCTGATAGCGGTCAACCGAGAGGATGTACTGCTCGCCGGGGTAGGGGTAGGGGCATCCTCACGCGTAGTCACGCTCGCCTCCTTTCATTGGGCTTTTTGCTGATGTTAAAGCGGTGTCGTGACGGCTCGATTTCTGCTGCGTTACGATACGTTCTCGATTGCGATTCCACGATGTTTCGGCCGCGTGACCATTGTGTTTCGCCTTGCCGAGCGCTGATGGCGAAGGGAGGGTCCGTGCAGTACCGCGTTGACCCCAAAAGTGGTAACCGAATATCTGCTCTGGGTCTGGGCTGCATGAGGTTTCCCGGTGCGCCGGGGCGTCCGGACGCGAAGACAGCCGATGCCATCATTTCCCGTGCGGTAGAGCAGGGGATTAATTATCTGGACACCGCGTATCTCTATCCCGGCAACGAGGCTTGCGTGGGCGCTTCGCTTGAGCGCCTGGGCCTACGCGACCAGGTTTTGCTCGCGACCAAGCTGCCGCATGCTTCGTGCAAATGCGCGGAGGATTTCGACCGCTTTTTTGACGAGCAACTGCACCGTTTGCGGACTGACCATATCGACTACTACCTCATGCACAACATTACCTCGCCCGCGCAGTGGGAGCGCGTGGCAGCTTTGGGTATCGAGGACTGGATTGCGCACCAAAAGGCTGCGGGGCGTATTCGCCAGATAGGTTTTTCGTACCACGGCAGCGCGGCGGACTTCCTCACGATGCTTGACGCGTATAACTGGGACTTTTGCCAGATCCAGTACAACTACGCTGGAGAGCGCTACCAAGTGGGAACGGCGGGACTCATGGCAGCCGCTGAGCGCGGGCTCGCGGTGTTTGTGATGGAACCGCTTTTGGGTGGACGCCTGGCGGGCAAACTGCCTCCGCGGGCCCGCGCCGTGCTCGATGACGTACGCGATCCGTACCTGAAGACGCCGGCTGCTTGGGGCCTTTCGTGGGTGTGGAACCATCCTCAAGTCACGATGCTGCTTTCGGGCATGACCGATACCGCGCAGGTGGACGAGAACGCGGCATTGGCGGATCGCGCGCTGCCGGATTCGATGACGACAGAGCAGCTCGATACCGTCGCACGTGTGCTGGGAGAGTTTGAGAAATCGAATCGCGTGCCCTGTACGGGGTGCGGCTACTGCATGCCGTGCCCCAAGGGCATCAATATTCCCGGCTGCTTTGGTGCCTACAACGCGAGCTACGCACATAGTTGGTTTACGGGGCTGTCTCAATACTTTACGGCGAGCGCGGTGCGGACGAACGAGCCCAAGCTAGTGAGCAATTGCGTCAAGTGCGGTAAATGCGCACGTCACTGCCCGCAGCACATCGATATCCCCGAGCGTCTCGACGATGTGCGCCGACGTTTCCAGCCTGGCCCCGTAACGGCCGCGCTCAAAGCCTTTTGCAAAACGCGCTCCTGATGCCCCTTTTATAACTTGCGGTGGAATAGTTCCTGTTTGCGGCAGAATAGGGGCCAAACAGGAACTATTCCACCG
>USNA01000115.1 GCA_900555955.1 uncultured Collinsella sp.
GATGTAAGGCGGCGTGAAAAGGCCGGCCGTTCGGTAGAACGGCGGAACTAATTGTTCAGCATGCGGTCGAAGCTTCCCGAGTCGCCATCCCGATAGTCGGCGGTCATCAGAATCTCCTGCGGAATGCGTCCGCCCTCGCGCAGCACGTTGCGGAACTGCACGCGCGTGACCATGGGCAGATCTTTGATCGTCGCAGCCAGGTTCTGCGGCACACCCTGGTTGGCAGCTGCGGGCTCGCACTCGCCGCCAGCTTTCACGCGACGCTTGTGCTCGGCGAGCATGGCGCGATACATACCGGCATGCAGGCGAATCTCAACCACATTGGCGTTACGGGTCTGCTCGACAATGCGCGCACCCTCTCGGTCAATGTCGCCCACGTAGTAGACATAGTTAAAGCGATAGCCGATCTCGGCCAGATAATCATCCAGTGCGTGTGAAACGCTCGCCTTGCAGCCGCCGCCAAAGATCACGCCACCCACCTTGGTGCCAAAAAGCTTGGCGTGCTTGCGGCCGCGCAGGAGCTTGACGATCTCGTCATAGGTGTCCAGGTTCTCGACCATAATGAACGGCTTGTCGGCGCCCAGCGTAAAGAAGCCCGTAAAGTGCACAGGACGGTTGGGAGCAACCTTGATTGCCTGCATGCTGATGCCCTTTTCGGTCATACGCCGAATCAGGCGCTCGCCGTGTTTGCCGTCAAAGGCCTTCTCATCGTTAAAAATCTGGTAGGCGCGCTGGCGACGCGAAGCGACCGGCGTGTCGGCGCCGCGATTCTGCTCTATCCAAGCCTGGATGATCGCAATCTCCTCGGCAATCTTGCGGTTGGACATCTCGTTGTGCTGAGTGCGCTGCGGAGCTTTTTTGTTATCCTTGCCCTCGACCTTAACGATTTGAGTCTGCTGCTCCTTAATCTTGGAGAGCGCCGTAGGCGTGGGAACGACCTTGAGCAGCTGCCTGCCCAGGACACGGGCCAGAGAAAACGCCGAAACCTCGCCATGAGCGGGCGGCTCAGGCTGCTGGGCGGCCGCATCGTTTGCAGTCGGTTTGGGCTGCGCCTGGGATTTGCGCTTGGAATCCGCCTGAGCTTTGCGCTCTTGCTTTGGCGCGGACGGACCCTTTTGCGAGCGCTCGGGCTTGTCCCCCTTCGCCGGCTGGCGCTTGGGCTGCTCCACCAGGGCCTCAGCCTTCGCATCCTTACTTTGCGTCGCCGCCTTCTCGGCCGCGGCCTCGGCATTTGAGCCACGACCGCCACGGTGACGACGACGGCGGGGCTTGCTCGAAGCGCTCTCCCCTGCCTGCTTATCAGCGGACTGCTGAGCTTTGACCTCGGCGTCGGCCGCAGGCTGCGACTCGGAAGGTTGCTGCTCGCAAGCCACCGGCTCAACGGTTTTCTCAGTTTGTTCGGCCTTATCGGCCTGAGCGGTCGAAGCCGGCTCGCCCTTCTCCTGACGCTTTACGGGATACGCGCGTCCCGCAAAACCGCGGCCGGGACGACACGAACCCGGAGCCCTCTTGGCAGACTCCTCAACATCGTCCGCAACCTCGGAAGGCTCTTCAGCCTCATGCGCGACATCCTGCTGCACAGCCTTAAAGTGAGCACCGCGACGACGCTTGGGCTCTTGGGCCTCCACGGGCTTTTGCTCCTTCGCGGGCTTCTGCGACTCAGCGGCAACCTCGGTCACAACAGTCTCGGTATCGAGTTCATCCTTTTGAGCCACGGCACGACGGAAGCGCTCCTGCTGGGCACGGCGCTGAGCATCGCGCTTGCCGCCCCCACCAAAACCGCCGCGGCCGGCCTTGGCCGTAAAGGCGCGAACGACGTTCTCATCGAGCAGCTCGTCGGTATCGACATGCTCGCGCGGGGCCGTTTCCACCGAAGCGGGCGCCTCGACAACGTCCTCGACGGCCTCTTCGACAGCCTCGGCAAGCTGCTCCTGAGCATCACTTATCTCGGCATGAATGGTATAGAACGCCGGACGTCCGTTAATGCCGCTGCCCTCGATCTTGGTAACGATCTTTGCCGCGATGAGTTCGTCGCGCATCGCCTTGGTGTCGCATTCCTTATCGACGGAGCGGAAAATCTGCGCCAGCGCGCTCGACTTGATCTTGAGTGCCTTGCGGCAGAGCAGGTCGTAGGCAACTAGCTTGGCGCGCTCGGCAGAAAGCGACGTCTGGCTGCTCAGACGCTCAGCCAGGGCATCGACATTATTTTGGTTATCGGAATATACCGTCTTGGCCACGGGGCCCCTTTCATATGTACACATATACGTCTATATGGTACAACGCGCGCCCTTATCCACGCAAAACATCTGCGAGAACACTCGGGCATCGCCCGCTTTTGCATGAAAAAAGACCGAGCCCGCGCAGCCGCGGACCCGGTCTTATCGAGTTGTATAGATGTGACGTTCAACTCGTCAGGTCGATTACGCCTTGGCAGCCTCGGCGTCGGCGGGAGCCTCGGCGGCAGCGGCGCGGCCATACTCGACTTTGCCCATCTCGGACCACTCGGGCTCCTCGTCGGGCATGGAACCGGCCTCCTTGCCGAAGAACTCCTTGAGGCAGTTGACGGCAACGATGAGGCCCAGGACCATCAGCAGGACGGCAAAGACGAGCTGCAGGCCCTTGGTGGCGGCGACGGAAACGGCAGCCGTGGTGGCGGTAGCCGGGATGGTGCCGAAGAAACCGTAGGCCTGGACGGCGGTCATGCAGCCCATGGCGCTCTGGACCAGCGAGGTGAAGGTGCAGCAGAGCAGGAAGGCGACGGGCACGTAGAGCATCCAACCCTTGCGGCCGGTGCACTTACAGAACACGGCGAGGGTGATCATGGTCATACCGCCGAGCAGCTGGTTAGAAGCACCAAAGAGCGGCCAGATGTTGGCATAGCCGCCAAAGGCGAGGGCGAGGCCAGGAAGCAGGGTAACGACCGTGGCGAACCAGGGGTTGCCGAGAACCTTCATGTAGCCGGCCTTGGACTCGATGGCCAGGGCGTCGTTGGTCTGGGCAAAGAACTCGGAGAACGAGGTGCGAGCGATGCGGGCGACGGCATCGAGCGAGGTCAGGGCCAGAGCGGAAACGTTCATGGTCATGAAGACGGTTGCGAGCGTGCCGTCAACGCCGAAGGCCTGCATACCGCGGGAGATGCCAGCTGCGAAGATCTGGAACGGGGTGGAAGCGACGCCGGCGTTAAGGGCGCCGGTACCGGCGGTGTTCATGTCGGAGAACATGATGCCGGCGACGATGATGGCAAGGATGCCGACGAAGGACTCGACGATCATGGCGCCGTAACCGACCTTGACGGCGTCCTGCTCCTTCTCGACCTGCTTGGAGGAGGTACCAGAAGAAACGAGGCTGTGGAAACCGGAGAGAGCACCGCAGGCAACGGAGACAAACAGGACCGGGAACATCATGCCCGAGGCATTGCTAAAGCCGGTGAAGACCGGAGCGGTGATGGTGGCCTGACCGTTGACGCCCAGGACGACGATACCGAGGACAGCGCAGACGATCATGACGATCATCATGATGGAAGTGAGGTAGTCGCGAGGGGTCTTGAGCATCTGGATGGGCATGGCACCGGCAAAGACCAGGTAGACCATGACGACGGCGAACCACTGGAACTTGTCCAGGTAGACCGGGAACTGCATGCCGACGGCGAACATGAGGACCATGAGTACCACGCCGGTGACGAACTCGGCAGCGCCGGTGAGGTTGAACTTCTTCTGGGCCCAACCAAAGGCCATGGCGACGAAGGTGAACAGGATGGAGATGGTGCCAGCGCAGCCAGCGGCATAGGACTTGGTGAAGTCGATGACACCGGTAGCAGCACCAGAAGCGTCAACGGCCGGGGTGAACATGAACGTCTTGCAGACCATGTCGGTGAAAGCGGCGATGACGATGATGCAGAACAGCCAGCAGAACAGCAGGAACAGGCGACGGCCGGTCTTGCCGATGTACTTCTCGATGAGCTGGGCCAGGGACTTGCCGTTGTTCTTCATCGAGGCGTACAGGGCGCCAAAGTCGTGGACGGCGCCAAAGAAGATGCCGCCGACGAGGACCCAGAGCACGACGGGAAGCCAGCCGAAGGCCATAGCGACGATCGTACCCGTAACAGGGCCGGCACCGCAGATCGAGCTGAACTGGTGCGAGAACGCGGTGAAGGCGGAGACGGGCGAGAAGCTGTTGCCGTCTTTCATGCGCTTGGCCGGCGTGAGGGCCTCTTTGTCAACGCCCCACTTGTTGGCCAGCCATCGGCCATAGCCCAGATAGCCGCAGGCGAGCACCGCCGCGGCCACAACCATGAGCAAAACTCCGTTCATTACATTTCCTCCTCTAAAAAGAACTTCCCAGACATAAAAAATGAGGGCCGTCGGTTGCGCTCGACGGCCCTCATCTTCATCAGCCGCCCGTTATCGTACGGGCTAGCTGTATGTGCTAACCCGCATCAGATAATTACTACGCTGATAATGTTTAGCTGATGCGTGAACATGTCTAAGAAATCCTCTTCAATCATGATGTGAACGATCCGTGCGTGTTCACATCCCCCAGTGGTTGAAAAGGAGTATGAAACTTTAGTTACCTAAAGTCAACGCAAATATGTAATGAATTTTCCACTTTTTTGAATTTCTCGGTATAAAACGCCACTGACCTCGGACTTTACCCCACGACAGTTTTTGCATGAGAGATGCTCCTCGGGGGCGGGGCGGGCGCCTGCC
>USNA01000116.1 GCA_900555955.1 uncultured Collinsella sp.
GAGAGAGAGGAATACTATGGCAGAGCAGCAGGTTAGCGGAGCGCTCGAGGCTGGCGGCACCAAGATGGTCTGCGCCACGGGCTATGCAGACGGTACGGTCCTGGAGCGCGAGCAGATCGCGACCACGACCCCGCGGGAGACCGTTGAGGCTGTCAACGCATGGTTTGCCGACAAGGGCATCACCGCGCTGGGCATCGGCGCCTTTGGCCCCACCGCAGTCAACCCCGCCTCGCCCCAATACGGCAAGATCCTGGAGACGCCCAAAACGGCATGGCGCTACTTTGATCTGCTGGGCACCATTCAAAACGAGCTCAATATTCCCTGTGGCTACGACACCGACGTCAACGTCGCCTGCTTGGGCGAGGTCACCTTCGGTTGCGCCCAGGGCCTCACCGACGTGGTCTACCTGACCATCGGCACCGGCGTGGGCGCCGGCGTGCTCTCGGGCGGCCAGCTCGTGCACGGTATGATGCATCCCGAAGCCGGCCATATCCTGGTCACTCGCGACCCGCGCGACACCATCGGCGAGCATAGCGCCTGCCCCTTCCACGACAACTGCCTCGAGGGCCTCATCGCCGGCCCCGGCGTTAAAAAGCGCTGGAATGGCAAGAGCGCCGGAGACATGGCCGAAGATCCGGAGGCCATGGACCTGCTCGCAGGCTATCTGGCACAGGCGCTCATGACCTACACGCTGTGCTACGCACCGCAAAAGATTATCATCGGCGGCGGCGTGGCCGACCACACCCCCATCGTGCCGCTTGCACGCAAAAAGTGCGCCGAGATGCTCAACGGCTATATCGTCACGCCCGAGGTCAACGACATCGATACCTACATTGTCAACAACAGCCTTGAGGGCAAGCAGGGCATCATGGGTTGTCTGGCCCTTGGCGCCCAGGCGCTCCAGTAAAGGACACATCAGCGGGGCGCAGCGTAGCCAAACTCGCAAAACGCCCGGAAAACGCCGTCACGCCCCGCAGAGGCCCTCAAACGCACAAGGCCGCCTAGGACCAAGCAAAACGTCCTAGGCGGCCTTTTTGGTGTACATCAGCGACCGTAAGAGATATCGGAGTACGACGCCTGTCGTCGCCCCGCAGCAGTCGATCATCACATCGGTAATCATGCCGGCGCGACCGGGCACAAATAGCTGGATCGTCTCGTCGATAGAGGGGACAAGCAGCAAGAACACCGCCGTGGGCAGCAACCCATCAAACGTACGCCGGCCTTCGAGGTCAAAGGCGTGCGTCGCCAAGATGCCAAGCACCATGTACTCGGTAAAATGAGCGCACTTGCGCACGACGAAGTTGGTCACCCACTCGTATGGAAGCCCCAGGGTCTGCAAAAAGCCGCGAATGGATTCCATAATCGACAGGCTCAACGAACCAGAGCCCGTACCGGGAACCAGCGAATTGCCCCAAATGACGAGCACCATGGCGCAGGCGGCAAGCGCCCATTTTCGATCGACCTTAACCATGCGGCAATTATGCCTCCGCGCGCAGCGGCGTAAAGCTGGCGGTACCGCCCTCGATAACGCTCAGATAGGCACGACCCGTGCGCTTGACGGCCGCAGACTGCAGACGGTTGATTTCTTCCTCGAGAATCTGATTGACGCGCTCATGACGACGGTTTTCCATAACGCCGGCAGCGATAGCCTCGGCGCGCTCGATACCCTCGCGCGAGATACGCGCGGTATCCTCGGGAAGCACGGAACTGTGGCGGCCGACATAGACGGGAGCAACCGACACAGGTGAGGCTGCAGGCGCAGGCACCGCCACGGGGGCGGGCTCGGCAGCCTCGGCCCTGATCGCCATAGCGGCGGCCCACATGTCCTCGTGGCCCGAATAATCGGCCATGGGGACATCTTCCTCGAGGGAGGCATCGGGGAGACTGTCGGTATCCGCGCGATCCTGGGCATCGATAGAGGCAGTGATGGCGGCGGGCTCGTCCAGATCGGCGAGGTCCACACCCTTGGCATCGGAAATGATGGGCATGCTGGCGAGCTTGGCGTTGTACGGCGCCGCCTCCGCGGCCTGCATTTGGGCCGAAACGCCCCAAAGCGAGCTTTCGGCAGCTCGGCGAGCGGCGACGGTCTCCTCGTCGACAGCCAGGGGCTCATCGGCAAAGGGGTCGGCGACAGGAGCCGCCTGAGCTGCGCTCTGTTGGCCGGCCGAAGCAGCCGACGCGGCGGAGGCGGACGCAGACGACGACGCGCCGTTATAGGCGGCATTGTTGGCTGCGTTGGCTACAAGCGCCACGAAGGCTGCGGTGCTGCCCGCAGGGGCTGCATGAGAGCCCGAGACGGCGCGTGCGGCAGCGGCAATGTCATCGCGATTGTAAGAACCGGTCTTTCCACCGTTGGTGAGCTCGTCGATTGCGACCTGGTAGACATCGCGCGAACGCACGGGATCGCAGCTGACCGGGGAATCGTCATCGAGCATACTGTCGATCATAGACCAGGCCTCGGCCTCATCCATGGCGTTAGCCGCGCGCGCGATGGTGGGAAACGCCATCGTCGGCGTGGCGGCGCTGGAACGCACCGGTCAGGCCGGAGAGAAATGCGGAAGAAGGCTGTGCGGCATTGGCCTGATCGGCCGGGGCCGCAGGCTGAGGCGCCGCCCCCTGCTGCTGCGCGGGAATCGAGGCGGTCTTGAACTCGTTATGGGTCCGGCCAAACTGAGCGGCGCCGCCCACGGCATCGGGCTCAAACAGGCGGCCATCGTGCTCGGCACGATACTCGGAGATGCCCAGCGAGGCTGCGTAGATGCCCACGCCCGCCACCGCACCAACGGCGAAGGGAACCGCGCCCGCGACAACCGTCTCGTTGACCGACGAGAACGGCAACGTCGCGGCATACATCACCACGGGGGCGGCAAGGCCGATCCCGCAGGAAAGTCCGGCAAGGACTGCTCGTTGTGTTGCATCAGAAGAAGCCATGAGCTCTCCCCATCTTCCAGCACCCAAATCGCATCATTTAGTTGGCTGCGCGAGAGAAGATGAAGCGGGACATGCGTCCCAAAGCAACGGTATATAGTTCGTTTCATCTGCGTTTTCCGTCGCGAAGCTTAAAAGTTATTATGCGAAACCGACCCTCCGATTGCAAGCGATGAGGCCGGATTATAGCTCGAAAACTGCTGCTTGTCGGTCATAAGGTCAAAAAATGTTGCCGAGTGGCGCCGTAAAGAAAGGGCCGGGGCATAAACCCCGGCCCGATTGCCCGTTCTTATGGCGATATAGCGTGCGGCTTTTGGTCTAAAACGTCTGCTCGTAGTCGCTGTGCTTTTTGGCCGAACGCACCAGGAACTCCTGGTTGGTGTTGGTGCCCTTAAGACCCTTAATAAACGACGCCGCCGCGCGCTCGGTGTTGTTCATACCGGCGAGAATGCGACGCAGGCCGAAGACAAACGGGCGCATCTGCTCGTCGACCAGCAGGTCCTCGTTGCGCGTACCGGAGGCAACGGGGTCGATGGCCGGGAAGATGCGGCGATCGGCAAGATCGCGGTCGAGCTTGAGTTCCATGTTGCCGGTGCCCTTGAACTCCTCAAAGATGACCTCATCCATCTTGGAGCCGGTGTCGATAAGGGCGGAGGCGAGGATGGTGAGCGAGCCACCGTTCTCGATATTGCGGGCTGCACCCAGGAAACGCTTGGGCGGATACAAGGCCGCCGAATCGACACCGCCCGAAAGGATGCGGCCCGAAGCGGGTGCCGCCAGGTTGTAGGCGCGGGCAAGACGCGTGATGGAGTCGAGCACCACCACGACATCGCCGCCAAGCTCCACAATGCGCTTGGCACGCTCGATAACGAGCTCGGCCACGCGGGTGTGATTGTCGGCGGGCATATCGAAGGTCGAGGCCACGACCTCGCCCTTGATGGAACGCTGCATATCGGTGACCTCTTCGGGGCGCTCGTCGACGAGCAGGCAG
Organism: uncultured Collinsella sp.; assembly: GCA_900555955.1. Lineage (GTDB taxonomy): Bacteria > Actinomycetota > Coriobacteriia > Coriobacteriales > Coriobacteriaceae > Collinsella. Next base: position 3,920 of record USNA01000116.1, read on the forward strand.
ATGAGGTGTACCTCGGGGTTGTTGATCGAGATGGACTGGCAGATCTTCTTAAGGATCGTTGTCTTGCCGGCCTTGGGCGGCGACACGATCAGGCCACGCTGGCCCTTGCCGATCGGCGACACGATATCGATGGCGCGACCGGTAATGGAATCCTTGCCGTGCTCCATACGCAGCGGCTCGTTGGGATAGACCGGGGTAAGGTCGCCGAACTTGGGGCGGTTGCGGATCTGCTCGGGATCCATGCCGTTAACGGTCGTGATCTTAGCGAGGCCGGCGCGCTTGTCGCCGCCGCGCGAGGGGCGCAGCGAGCCCTCGATGACATCGCCCGTGCGCAAACGCGCGGAGCGGATGAGGTAAGCGGGAACAAAGGCGTCCTCGTGGGACTTCATGTAACCGTGGGCGTGGATGATACCGGAGCTGTCCGGGCGAATCTGCAGGATGCCCTTAATATCGCGGAAGCCCTCGGCCTTCGCGGCGGTGGTGTAGATCTCCTCGACGAGCTCGGCCTTCTTCTTGCCTGTCGTCTCGATCTCGAACTCTTTTGCCTTCTCACGCAGTTCGGCGACCTTCATGGCCGCAAGCTCCTCGCGCGAAAGCGTGGGCTCGGTGGGGGCGGCGTTGCGCTCCTTGTTGCGCTGTTTGCGGTCGCGCTGACTGCTGCGGCGGTCGTTGTTGCGATCGTCCTTGCGGTCGTTGCGCTCGTCGTTGCGCTTGTGCTGACGGCGGCTGGGGGGGGGGCC